>CANFZL010000057.1 GCA_947451205.1 Comamonadaceae bacterium | reverse complement strand
GGTACGCCAGCGCGGCAGCCAGCGTCAAAAAGAGCAAATTGCGACCCGGCACAAAGGTGTTCGGCAGGCCCGAGCTTTCCATCTTGAAGGCGGTGTCGCGTGTCAGCGAGGTCTCGCTGACCTGGCCCAACACGCCCAAGTCCAGCAAGTGGTCTTCACCGAGCTTGCCGGCCCATTCTGGGAACTGCTCACGCAGCTGTTGCAAGACCTGCAGCCGGGCGTCGAGCTCAACGCTGTGGCGCTGGCGGTAGTCAAAGGCAATGGTTTCAACGCGCTGGTAGCGCGCGAGCGCTTGCGCTAAGCAAGTGGTGGAGTCTTGTCCCCCTGAGAACAAAACGAGAGCAGTGGTGTGCATAGGAGGCGTTATGAGCGTTGAATGGTTTCTGGAGGGCATGATCGATGCGACTGACGCATGATTTTAAAAGCTCTGCCATTCACCACGCATCTTGTCTGGGGAAGGTCAAACTCAGCCTGCCAGATGTGTGGCTGATCTGGCCTTCGAAAACGTCAACAGCACGGCGTCGGCAGACTGCGAAAAAACAACCGACTCAGCTTCAGCGAGGGCCCTCACATCCTGCCAAGTCAGGGCGCGGTACTCGGCGATTGGGCTGTTGTCTGCGCTGCGCTCGGAAGATTGCCGAACGATCGACAACGCCACGCCATGCGGCATCAAATCAGCATTCAACACAAAGTCAGCTGGCTCGGACTGCTGGTCGCTCAGGGCCATCAGTGCGGCCGGCAAGACGCTGCGCAAGGCGGTGGTACTGACTTCCACCGAAAGGTCCGTTATCTCATTGACGATGACGAATCCCCTGAACCGGAATTCGGTGGTGAGCAAACTCAGGCAGTCCACGACACCGCTGCCAAAGGGCGTCACGGAGCTGCTTTTGGGCGCAAGCCACGACATGAGGTTCATACAGGTGCTGGCTGCGGTGCGTGACAGTTTGCCAAGCGCGGTGGTGTTCTCGCGCAGATGACTCAGGTTTGGCGCGTCGGTTTGCAGGCGCCGGTCGAACATGGTGGCGATCATGCCGATGGGTTGAAGCTCCCCCACCAAATGGTGACGAATGGTGGGCGCGAGGCGCCTCAGAACGGCGTAGCGGGCGGCTTCTGTCTGCGCGTTGTCGTCAATGACTCCGCCCGCATGGACAGATGTGTCGTGGTTATTTTGCATAAAAGGGCTTAACCAAGAAGAGGCAGTTTTACTTTCCATGTCACTATTGATCAGCACTGTCATGAATGATGTAGGACGGTAACTCATTTACGAGCCAATGATGTTGCTAAAGTGGTTCAGTTGGCGAAAATCGAAACCGTATTGCATCGCAATACGGTCTGCATAAAGCCCTACGGAAGTCCATGATTTACTTGGTGGAAGACAACGATGTCGTGCGCGACAGCCTTGCCAACATGCTGAAAGAACTTGCCAACGTCAAAGTGGCTGGCGTGGCAAGCACCGAGCGAGAAGCGACTGAATGGCTGCTCGGGCACCCAGATGAATGGCAAATGGCTGTGGTTGACCTGTTTTTATTGCAAGGCAGCGGCTTGGGCGTCTTGAACAGCTGCGCAAACCGTCAGCCGACCCAAAAAGTGGTGGTGCTGACCAACTACGCCACCACGGATATTCGCAGGCGTGCGCTCGCACTGGGCGCTGATGCGGTATTTGATAAAACCAATGAACTGGACAAATTCTTGGCCTATTGCATGGCCAATCGACTCAGCACCGTTTGAGTAGGATGGCGCCTGCTACAGTCCTTCAATGCATGATTTTCTTGCGGTTACGCCCGCTTCGTCCCCCGCTGTCACGGCCGTTCTCCCACAACCCAATTTTGTGCAATTGCACCATGAAGACCAGCACGCCGTACGCCCCGAACTGGTCGCTGGATTGCTCGCCCCGCAAGCTTTTACCTCACCCAAATACCTGTATGACGCACTCGGTTCACGGTTGTTTGAAGCCATCACTGAACTGCCTGAGTACTACCCGACGCGCACCGAGGCCGGCATTTTCAAAACGCATGCCACCGCCATGGCCGCGCTACAACCAGCCAACGCCACGCTGGTCGATCTAGGTGCCGGCAATTGCGCCAAGGCGGCCAGTTTGTTTGCAGCCTTTGCGCCCGCGTGTTACGTAGCGGTGGACATTTCGGTTGAATTTTTGCGGCAAGCGCTGGGCAGTCTACAAGCACAACACCCACGCTTGCCAATGCTCGGCGTGGGCATGGATTTTTCAAGCTCGCTGCAACTCCCGCCGCAAGCCGGCAACGGCCCGAACGTTTTGTTTTATCCGGGCTCCAGTATTGGCAACTTCACGCCGGCACAAGCGCTGACATTTTTGCGCCAAGCACGCAGCGCCTGTATTGGTGGCGGTCTGTTGGTCGGTGTCGACCTGCTCAAACCGCGCGAGGTATTGGAACCAGCGTATGACGACGCACTCGGCGTCACCTCGGCTTTCAACCGGAACCTGCTGCCACACCTGAACCAACTGGTCGGCAGCGATTTCAAACTGGCCGACTGGCAACATGTGGCCTTGTTCAACGCGGCCGAATCACGCGTAGAAATGCATTTGCAGGCCGCCCGTAACGTGCAGGTGCGTTGGCCCGGCGGAGAGCGCCAGTTTACCGAAGGCGAACGCATTCACACCGAAAGCTCTTACAAATGGCGGGCAGCTGATTTTGAGCAGTTGCTTCAAACGGCTGGTTTTGCGCGCACGCAGGCGTGGACCGACGAACGCGGCTGGTTTGCTGTCTTCTGGGCGGCGGGATAAACAATGAATCAACTCACACCCCACACTGAGGTCTTGCGCATTGTCATCGTTAGCCCGACGCTGGCGGACGCCAACAATGGCAACTGGCAAACCGCCCAGCGCTGGCGTGCGCTGTTAGCACCGCACCACGTGCGCATCGTCAAGCAGTGGCCTGATGCTGAGGCCCACAAACACCCCGACCTGCCAGACCAGGTGATGCTGGCACTGCACGCGCGTCGTTCGGCTGCCTCGGTGTCGGCTTGGGCTGAGCGCCAGCCAGCGGGACGGTTGGCGGTGGTGCTCACCGGCACTGATTTGTACCGAGACATTCAATTCGATCCAGCCGCGCAACAGTCGCTCGCGCTGGCATCACAACTGGTGGTGCTGCAAGCCCGTGGGCCTGACGCTCTGCCGGCTGATCTGCGCGCTAAAACGCAGGTGATTTTCCAGTCCTGCACAGCGTTGCCGCCGGTCGCCAAGCCGTCCACCCAAGCGCAAGCACCTTTGCGAGCCGTCATGGTCGGTCATCTGCGTGACGAAAAATCGCCTCAGACACTCTTTGCAGCCGTCCGTTTGCTGCAAGGCGAGTCGCAACTTTTCATCGACCATATCGGTGAAGCGCTCGATCCGGCACTGGGCGAGGCAGCACTGGCGACGAGCGCAGCCTGCCCAAACTACCGCTGGTTGGGTGGCCAGCCCTACAACGCCACGCGCCGTCATATTCAGCGCGCGCATGTGCTGGTGCACCCCAGCCGGATCGAAGGCGGCGCCCACGTCGTCATGGAAGCCATCTTGAGCGGGACGCCGGTGCTGGCTTCGCGCATTCCAGGCAATGTCGGTATGTTGGGCGACGACTATGCGGGCTATTTTGAACCTGGTGATGCCGAAGGATTAGCGCAACTGCTGCGGCGCTGTCGCAATGTGGGCTCGGGCATAACGATCGGTGACGATTGGCTGGCGCTATTAGACGCGCAATGCGCGCTGCGCGCCCCGCTGTTCAGTGCGGATGCAGAGCGCATGGCTTTGCAGCAACTGGTTCTCGACTTGAGCCGCATGAGCAAGCCCTGACCCTGCTCGTCTGACCAGTGGCAGGCAGCTTCTGAAATTCATGGGTATCTACCAGCTTGTCGTTTTGTTGATAGGCTGATAAATTGAGAAGTCGATTCATCAACTCCTCTTTTATACGCATGAACAACAAATTTCGAGTCGCCGTCATTGGCTTGGGTTGGTGGGGTCAAACGATTTCACGGCTGATCAAAACATCCAACGTTCTGGAACTGGTCGCTGGCAGTGATCTAAATCAAACGACAGGACGCACCTTTACACAGGACATCGGCGTTGATTTTCTGAACGATCTGGCAGCGGCGCTGGCCGACCCACGCGTCGAGGGTGTGATCTTGTGCACACCTCACACCCAGCATGGCGCGCAGATGATTCTGGCTGCTGAAGCGGGTAAACATATTTTTTGCGAAAAACCGCTGGCGTTGCATCGCGCTGAAGTGGTCGCTGCGATGGCTGCTATCAATCAGCGCGGGCTGACGCTGGCCGTGGGCCATGAGCGTCGATTTGAGCCGCCCATCATCCGGGCCATGGAGATGATCCATTCTGGTGAACTGGGCCGCCCCTTGCAGATGGAGGCCAATTTCAGTCAAGACAAGTTTTTGAGCTTACCGCCAGAGAACTGGCGCCTGTCTGCCGCCGAAGCACCCGCCGGTCCAATGACAGCCACAGGGATTCACTTGTTGGACCTGTCAGTTGGCGTTTTTGGCCCGGCCGAAACCGTCTATGCCAGCGTCAAACAATTAGGCAGCTCACTCGTCAACGGCGACACGCTGGCCATTCTGGCGACTTACAAAAATGGCGGACACGCGTTGATCAGCGCTATTTTGGCGACGCCATTTGTGGGTCGGTTTGCGGTGTATTGCAGCAAAGGTTGGGTTGAAGTGCGGGACAAAAGTCACCCCGAGGCATCGACTGGTTGGGTGCTGACGTATTGCAAGCGCGGTGAAGAGGTGCAAAGTATGGCCTACGAGCCCTACCCAGCCGTGCTCGCTAACCTTGAGGCCTTTGCCGATGCCGCCCAAGGACGCAAGCCCTACCCGGTGCCACAAGATCAAATGATCGCCAACATTTGCGCACTGGAAGCAGTAGTGAAGTCAACCCGCAACGCCAGCATTGAGCAGGTCGAAGCGGGCTGAACAGCCGCAGCGGTCTGACAATTAAAAAGCCTGCCTTGTTGCCAAGGCAGGCTTTTGACATTCAGTCTTGGCTTTTTATCGCGTTGCCGAAATGTTCAGCAGGCGCGCGGCATTGCCACCCATGATCATGTCTTTGTCCGAACGCTTCAGGCGCTTCACCGATTCAATCAGGCCCAGCGGATCTTCTTCGCCCATGTCGTAGGGGTAGTCGGTACCGAGCAGCACATGGTCAGCGCCATAACGGTCGATCAAGTTGCCCAGCATGACCGGGTCAAACGTGATGGTGTCGAAATAAAACTTCTCGAGATAGCTCGATGGCGGTTTGCTGATGACGGTTCTGCAATCAGGACGTGCGCGATGCGCGTGGTCCATGCGCGCCCAGTAGTGCGCTAGGTAACCGCCGGCATGCGCCAAGAGTATTTTCAGGCCCGGGTTGCGCTCCATCACGCCATCAAAAATCAGGTGGCTGACGGCGATAGTCGTGTCGAGCGGATTGCCGATAACGTTGTTCAAATAATGCTCTGTCAGCCGTTCCGCCGACGTGAAACCATTGGGGTGCATGAAAAGTGCGACACCCAATTCGTCCACCCGGCGGAAAAATTTCTCCAGACCAAGCGACGGATCGGTCAGGTTCTTGCCATTCACATGGGTGTTGATCTCGATGCCACGCAGCCCCAGTTTGTTCACGGCGCGCTCCAGTTCGATCACCGCCATGTCGGCGTTTTGGAGCGGCACGGTGCCAATGCCGACAAAGCGGTCTGGCCACTGTCCGGCCAAATGCGCGATACCGTCATTGACATCACGGGCTAGTTCTGCACCAAAGCTCGGCTCTGCAAAGTAGTAGTACTGAAAGGGCGCCGGTGACACAGCTTGTATATCGATTCCCATGCTGTCCATGTCGGCCAGCCGAACAGCAATATCGGACAGTTTGGGGGCGCGGTCTTTCATCTGTTTGGTGTTGACGTCCCGTGTCAGCTGATTGGCAAAGATGAAGGGCATCTCCTGCTCACCGGGATTCAGCACAGCGGCTTTCTTGCCCACCGCCGGATTGAAGTAATGGCAATGCATGTCAATGCGAAGCTGCTGCTTGCCTTTACCTGCAGGTTTTTTGACCGGTACCGAGAGTTTCTTGACGGCGGAGGTTTTGGTGGCTGCAGCGGAGTGCTTGTGCAGTGGGTTGGCGCAGCCGGGTTGGCAGGTGTACAGCATCGTAGGGATTCCTTGCTTGGCTTATTCAGCTTTGATATTGTTGTCGGTGACGAGCTTGGCATACCTCGCATGCTCGGCGGCCAGAAAAGCGACGAACTCTTCTTGCGAGCTGGCCATGGCGTCCACACCTAGACCGGCAAAACGCTCTTTCAAATCGGGATCAGCCATGACTTTTTTAAGGACGACCAGGTAACTGTCGACCACCGCCTTAGGTGTTTTGGCTGGCAAAAATACGCCCCACCAGTTGTTCGCAACCAATCCATCGAGTCCAGCCTCAGCAAAGGTCGGGACATCAGGCAGCATGCTCATGCGGGTGGCGCTGGTCACCGCCAATGGGCGCAGTCGGCCGGTCTTGATGTGCTGAGACACCGGCAACGCGTCAGACACCATCATGTTGATCTGCCCGGCGATCAGATCTGTCACGGCCAGTCCACCGCCCTTGTAAGGGATCTGTGTCATCTTGATCTTGGCTTGACGCATGATCATTTCACCGGCCAAGTGCGCCATGCTGCCAGGACCGCTGGTGCCGAAGTTGATGGACTCCGGCTTGGCACGAGCTGCAGCAAGTAAATCTGCCAGCGTTTTGAAAGGAGAGGCTGCAGGGACTACCAACACGTTCGGTCCCACGGCGGTGAGCGAGACAGCAATGAAGTCTCTGTCCATGTTGTACGGGACTTTGGTGATCAGCGGATTGACTGCAGCGGGCCCGAGGTTACCGACGACAAAGGTGTAGCCATCGGCTGGTTGTCTAGCGGTGTATTCCATGCCGATGGAGCCGGCGGCGCCGGGCTTGCTTTCGACGATCACCGGCTGGCCCCAAGCTTCGCTGAGCTTTTGGCCCATGATCCGCGCCATCAAATCAGAGCTGCCGCCGGCTGGATAGGTCACCACCAATTTAACGGGTTTGGAGGGAAAAGCTTGGGCTTGCGCTTGCGCGCCCGTCCACACTGAAAGACACAGCGCTGACGCTATCAAATAGCGCAAGGTCAATGAATAGTTGTTGCCGTTTTTCATCTTGTCTCCTTGAATTTTCAGTTTATTTAAATCAACAATTTCCGCCCTGAGCGAATCAGTCTATAGATTCACTGGGTGGGTGACCACCGCTTTTACCCTGATCTATTTCAGCTTGGTAGCTTGCTTCCCTGGCTCAACCACCAGACCAACAACTGCGTGCAATCTGCGGTGTCCAAACCACTGGCTGCAGCCGCGTCAAAATTCTCCAGCGTAGCGGCAGTCAAGGGCATTTTTCGATGCTGCTCCGTGGCTTGCGCCAGCATTGAGCGAACGTCCTTGCGCATGGTGCCGAGGTTGACTGTCACGGTGTCATTCTTTTCACCTGCCAGCGCCTTCGCGATCATGCCGCTGCGCACTTTGAGCATGTTTGGACCGCCCGACGATTCCGAAAAAATATCGATGACGCGGCTCGGCTCTAGCCCGAGGGGTTCGATCAGCGACAGGGCTTCCCCCAGCGTCTGCCAGTACACCATCAGCGGCAAGTTGATGGCCAGCTTCATCATGGCGCCCGCACCGTGCGGACCAACGTGTTCGACACGCCGGCAAAGCACATTGAGAATCGGCAACGCTCGGCGGATGTCTGCGTCTGCGCCCCCAGCAAAACCCAGTAACTTGCCCTCTTTGGCTGGGCCAATGCTGCCGCCCACAGGGCACTCAACGTAAGCTGCACCCGAGGCGGCAACGCGTTGGCCCATGTCAACCTGCCGGGCTGAGCTCATCGTGCTCATGTCAATCAGGAGCTTGCCCTGCGCCGATTCCGACAACAAGCCATCCGCTGAAAAGTAGACTTCTTGCAAGGCCTGCTCGTCAGAGACCATGCTGATCACCGCATCGGTTTGCGCGACCAACTCACGCGGTGTGGCAGCCCATGTGGCGCCAGCCGTGAGCAAAGGTTGCGCCCTCGCGGCCGTACGGTTCCAGACCATGACCTGATGACCTTGGGACAGCAGTCGCGCCACCATGGCGCTGCCCATCTTGCCGGTGCCAGCTATACCTATTTTCATGGGGTGTCCTTCAGGCTGATTTAGCAATAGCGGCATTGACCTGGGGCATGACTTTCTCCGCCATCAGCTCCATCGAGCGGCGGCCGAGCGCTGGGTCAATCCAGTCGTGGCAGGCGTACAGCAGAGTGCCGAAGTCGCCGGTTTTTTCGCGGAAGGCGAGCAGTTGGTCGACCACGCTATTGACAGATCCGGCCAGCACCAGACGCTCGGTCATGGTGTCAGCGTTGATGGCTTCGTCGGGCTCGCTTTGGTCGAGCTTGAAGAGATTGGAGCGACCGCCAAAGCCCACCAATTTGCGGATCAGTTGCTTGAAGTAGAAGTGATACGGGCCTTCGGCCGAATGCCCATAACGGCGGGCCACTGAATCGTCTTTGTCAGTGACAAAAATACTTTTAGCCACACGCCAGTTGGCGGCGTCTGCCGTACGCCCTGCCTGCTTGCAACCCTCGACGTAACTCGGCCAGTGGCTTTTGACCCATTCAGGCAGCAAAAAGTTGGCTGAAATCGGGTCCCAGCCACGCGCAGCTGCGGCGGTGATACCTTTAGAAAATGGCGCGACTGCGGTCACCACGACGGGCGGGAATGGCTGCTGATAGGGCTTAAGGATGATGCCTTGGCCGATCTCAGGAATCATGGTTTTTGAGGTGCTGACGTTGAAGTACTTGCCGCTTAAATCGTAGGGTGCCGTGCCGCTCCAAATTGCCTGCACCATATCAATGCACTCGACGAACATCTCCAAGCGGTCTTTGCCAAAGTTGCCAAAGACTTCAGCGTCTGAGGCCAGACCACCAGGGCTGATACCCATGATGAAACGACCTTGCAACATGTGGTCGAGCATGGCCACGTTGGCGGCAATGGCAGCCGGATGACCGTTCGGCATGTTGATGGTGCCCGAGCCCAATTTGATCTGCTTGGTTTCAAAAGCCAAGCTGCTCAGGAACATCAAACAAGAGGTGACGTTTTCAGCCAAATCAGTCACGTGCTCGCCGACATAAGCCTCGGTGTAACCGAGCCTGTCAGCCAAGATAATGGCCTCGCGATCTTCGCGCAGCGTTTCGCTAGGGATGCGGGTCGGTGGATGCAAAGGCATCATGAATGTACCGAGTTTCATTGGCTGGCTCGTCCTAAAAATAGTGATATGAAACGAAAAATTATTGTATAGTTAGTTTATCAATAGATCAATAAGACCCCCATCAGGGTTCTCCCTTGCAACTGGAATAAGTATGAAAAAACAAGTCTCTGGAATGTCTGTCGGCGTGATCGGTCTGGGCATCATGGGGTCCGCCATGGCGACTAATCTGCAAGCGTCTGGCTTTGAAGTCACTGGCATTGAGGTCAATCCGGCCACCCGGAAAAAATTAACCCCTAAGCTGTCAAAGGTCGGAACGACGCCAGGCATGCTGGTGGGTAAAACCAATCACATCATCTGCTCACTTCCCTCTGTGGCAGCCCTGATGGCCGTCTGCGAAGAACTCGCCAGCCACGCGGTCAAGCAAGGCCTGCCCAAAGGCTCGTTGGTGGTCGCTGAAACCAGCACGCTGCCGATTGAGGACAAATTGGCTGCGCGCAAAGTGTTGGCCAAGGCCGGTATCAAGATGATTGACACCCCGCTGTCCGGCACAGGTGCGCAAGCCAAAACACGCGATCTGACGGTTTACGCCAGCGGTGAAGCCGGCCCGATTCGGCACATGACGGAAGTTTTCAAAGGCTTCTCGCGGTCGCAATTCACAGTCGGTGAATTTGGCAACGGCATGAAGATGAAACTCGTCGCTAACTTACTGGTGGCCATCCACAATGTCGCCACAGCGGAAGCCATTCTCTTTGGCAAACAAATGGGGCTAGACCCAAAAATGATTGTCGATGTGGTGGCTGATGGCGCGGGCGGTTCTCGCATGTTCCAAGTCCGTGGCCCGATGATGGTGACGCGCACTTGGGACGAGGCCACCATGAAGGTCAACGTCTGGCAAAAAGACATGGCCATCATTTACGAAGCCTTGCGTGCGCTGTCGGTGCCGGCGCCACTCTTCACCGCCTGCATTCCGGTCTACTTGGCAGCGATGGCGCAAGGTCATGCGATGGACGACACCGCAGCGGTTTACGCAGTCCTTGAGAAATTCGCCGGGGAATCCTGATGGAAACGACTTCAGCGCAAGAGAAACGAGCGCTGCGAGACGCGCTCGGCTCTTTTTCCACTGGCGTGACGGTCATCACCACGCATGATGAGAAAGGTCAGTCCCTGATCGGTCTGACGGTGAACAGCTTCAGTTCAGTCTCGCTGGACCCGCCGTTGGTGCTTTGGTCGATTGCCAACCACTCGCCCAGCGTGCCGCATTTTTCGGTCGGTCGGCAACAAGCCATTCATGTGCTGTCAAAAGACCAAGAAGCACTGGCTCGGCACTTTGCCACACCACAGGCCGATAAATTTTCGGGTGTCGACCATCAAGCACCAGGCGACTTCGGGGCGCCTCTGATTGAAGGCTGCTCGGCACGCTTTTACTGCGTCACTGAATCGGTGGTGCCGGCTGGCGATCATCAGATTATTCTGGCGCGGGTGTTGCGCTACGAGTCCGAGCCCGTCGCACCCTTGCTCTTTGTGCGTGGGGCGTTCGCCACAATTTGAGGGTAGAGCGTCTTGGCGCCGGCCAAGAAAATGTCGATGGCGTCTGTGGTGCGCGTCTCGAACGGTGTGGCCGACTTCATATTGAAAATATTGTGCCTCACAGCCCAGTAAAACATGCCGCCATGCAGCGTCCATAACAACTCGATCTCACGCGCTGAAATGGCTGGAAGATCATCGGACGAGGTCACGAAGGTTTGCCTGAACTCTCGGCACATCACCATCAGCAGCTTTTTACGCACCAGCCCCAGGTAATTCTTGTTCAGGTCCATATCGGACAGTCCGGCATACATGTAGATGCGAATCCATTCCGGTCGATAAGTCGCGCTGGCGTATTGCAGGTAAAAACGCAACAAGCGATCACGCAACGACACGCTGCGGTCTTGCAACTCGTCAATCCATTCGTCTTTCCACTGGCTCATGAAGACCGTCTCAAAAACCGCATTGATCAGGTCTTGTTTAGACGGAAAGTAGCGGTACAGCAAAGGCTGTGAAACGCCAAGGCGGCGTGACAGCTCCCGCGTCTGGACACCGAACCCGGCTTCTGCAAAGTAGCTGATGGCAGCTTCGAGGATTTGCTGACGCCGAACTTCCGGGTCAAGCCGCATGCCGGCGGGTACGATTTTTTTTGTCACAGCGGTTCGAGTCGGTGGGTGAATTGGGTAACTGTCAATAATGCGGTGGTAAATCATCCATCAAACGCGCGGCACCGCCCGCCACGCCGTCTGGTTGTTGTTCACGCAATTGTTGGACCTCACGAATCAGCAAATCAATTTGTGCCTGCTGCCTGACGATCACCAGGTTCAGCTGGTCTAGCAAGTCTTCTGCAAAGCTGGCTTTGATCTCCAGCTCGGTCAGGCGCTGGTCGGTTGGGTCCTCATGTGTCATCCACCTATTGGACCCTATATTTCAGGGTGTAAAGTAGGCACCCAATCAAGGCAAGCGCATTCAAGCGCGACAACACAGGAATTCGAATCATGGGCGCGCAGTGGAAAGCAAAAGGCAAAGAACTGGCAGCCAATGCCAGAGGCAAACTGTTCGGTCGGTTGGCCAAAGACATCATGATCGCGGCGCGCAACGGCGCTGACCCGGCTTCGAACTCGCGACTCCGACTGGTGGTCGAGCAAGCCCGCAAAGTCTCCATGCCCAAAGAGACCTTGGACCGCGCTATCAAAAAAGGGGCTGGCCTGACGGGTGAATCGGTTAATTTTGAGCATGTCATGTATGAAGGCTTTGCCCCGCACCGCGTGCCGGTGATGGTCGAGTGCCTGACCGACAACGTCAACCGCACCGCGCCCGAAATGCGCGTGCTGTTTCGCAAGGGGCAGCTCGGCACCTCGGGTTCGGTGTCTTGGGATTTTGACCATATCGGCATCATCGAAGCCGAAACGTTGGTGGTGGGCAGCGACCCTGAACTGGCCGCTATCGAAGCCGGCGCACAAGACTTTGAGCCGGCTGAAGAAGACGGCACAATGACCTTTTTGACCGACGCTACCGACCTTGATTTGGTCAGCCGCGCCCTGCCAGCGCAGGGCTTTGGCGTGCTGTCGGCCAAGCTCGGTTACAAAGCTAAAAACCCGATTGACCCGGCCAGTTTGAGCGCCGAGCAGCTGGAAGAAGTCGAAGCCTTTTTAGCCGCCATCGACGGCAATGACGACGTGCAGAACGTCTTTGCAGGCCTGGCCGGTTAACAGCGAGTTCAAGGGTAAAAAGCCTCGACCTTGCCCTTTAGTTTGAGCAGCAGCGGCTGGCCCTTGCGGTCCAGCGCTTTGCCGGCGGGCACTTTGACCCAGCCTTCGCTGATGCAATATTCAGCGACATCCTGACGCTCTTTGTCATTGAATCGAATGCCGATGTCGTGTTCAAACACGGCGGCGTTGTGGTGCGGGCTGCGCGGGTCAATCGACAG
>CANFZL010000056.1 GCA_947451205.1 Comamonadaceae bacterium | reverse complement strand
GTTGCTGACGGTCATCCAGACGGGCGTTTTGGTCATGTCAACCGTTGATTCAGCGTGCGCCAAGTTAGCTGTACTGAGCAGCAGCGCATACAAGCTGATGAGCAATCGGCATCGTCTGTGGTGAAACATCAGAAATCTCCTGGCCCGTTTTTGGGCAACGTCACGTTGGTGAGACTTCCCCGATTGACACCATCTGCCAGCAGGGCTTGCGGTGCCGCCCGCCAGTCAGCGGCGAGATTGAAACGAGCAGACTCAACCCGGTTGTGAATCACCAACAGCAAGCCGCTGGGCCAACTGGCGTTGAACGCGGCGCGGGATACGGCGCGCGTGCCATTGGCGGGGTCGCCGAGCAGTACCCGATCACCCTTCAGCCCTTTGAGGACGACGAAATGCATGTAGCCGTTTTCGTTGATGAGCACGATGGCAGGGAGTCGGGCTTCAACCAGCTTTTCGAGCGGTTGCTCAAAACCGTCGGCTTCAAAGCCGTGTGCCGCCAAGCCACGCTTCAGATCAAGCAATGAAAACCCCTCGCGTCTGATTTTATTTTGGTCGCCTCGACGGTACATATCTTCAAAAATGACGCTCTCAGAGATCGGGTAGCCATAGTGGTGAGTCAGCAGTGTGGCGACGGCAGCTGAGCCACAGCTGAAGTCATATTTTTGCAACAGCGTGCCGCTCAGGCGGGTCTCTCGAATACTGCTGACCGGCAACACAACATCACCACCGGCCAAAGATGACATCTTGTTTTGTTGCGCGCTGGCTGTCGTCGTCATGAAGCACGCTGTAGACACAAGCGCTGCTGACCCCAGTATGAAAAGCTTGAAGGTGGACATGCAGCTGTACTCCAATCCAATCAGTTCATCTGCAGATTCAAAATAACAGCGTTCTGAATCAAAACATTGGCGCCTGAATTTTGAACCACCAAGGGCAGGCCGCTCATGTTGGCAAAGGCGCCCATGCCTATCGTGTTGGCACCGCTGACGACGTTCACGGCGGTATTGCCTGCCGTCAATCCGGACAACGTCATTTCACTGTTGGTGATACTGGCACCACCGCGGTACTTGGCCAAGGTAGCGCTAGAGACCGGTTGCATGAAGTCGATCTGTCGGGCTTCAATGGCTTGTGCATTGGCATCTGTTGACAAGATGCAGACCCATGTTGCGCAGGCAAGCCAGAGCATGTTGTGAGTTTTCATTGTTCCCCCTTGGTGTTAAAGGTGTCGGCATAGGCCGAGCAGTGAATGCCCGGCCTACACAGACAGTGACTTACAGGCCGCTAGACTGACCGCGCATATTGGCTTGAACGTTCACGCTTTGCTGCACCATCGAGGCAATGCCGCTGTTTTGGCTGGCGAGCATGATGCCTGCAGCCGACTGCCCCACATTGGTCATCATGTTGGACATGTTGAAGGTGCCAGCGTCTACAGTGATGGTTCCACCTGCACCGCCCGTGCCGCCTTGGCCCATGCCACCCGTGCCGCCTGCTGCGGTATTCACACCACCATTGCCCGCGCCGCCCGTGCCGCCTGTGCCACTTCCACCAGCGCCGCCGTTGCCTGCAGTGTTGCTGCCGTTGCTGGCGCTGCCGTTGGTCGCGCTGCCGTTGGTGGACGTACCACCCAGACCGCCGTTGCCAACGCCTGCCGTGCGCGTGCTGGAGCCGCCGTCACTGGTGGCGGCGCCGCCTGAACCACCTGCGCCGCCTGAGCCGCCAGTGCCGCCACTGGCTGTTGAGCCGGCGATGTTTCCTGCCGTTGACGTCGCATCAGCGTTACCTGTGTTGGTGCTGGGGGCACCGTTCGCTCCGGCCAGGCCGCCTAGGTTATCGCCGCTAGCAGTTCCACCCGTGCCAGTCCCACCCAAACCGGCGAGAGCGCTGCCGTTGGTGGCGCTACCGTGCGTGATCGCACCATTGGAGGCGCTACCGCCGCTGGCCCCGACAGCGCCAACGCCGCCTGCGCCTGCGCCACCCATCCCCATGCCTGCGCTCAGACCGCCTGTGCCTTTACCGCCTTGGCCACCTTTGGCGTTGCCGCCGTTGGTGGAGCCGGAATTGGAGGCGACATTGCCAATGTCGGAAATTCGGTTGCCCGACACAGTTCCATTGAGGACGCTGCTGGCTGTCGCGGTCGTTTGATTGAACGCATTGGTGAAGGTACCAGTTGAGCCATTGTTGAGGGCTGCCGAACGGTCACCAACAGCCGAAGCAGCACCCGAATTTTTATTGATGCTGTTGTCGGTTTTATCCGTCGTCGAAGTCAACGTGAGCGTAGCGGTGTTGTTGCTGTCGGTCGTATTGGTCTTCGTCTTCGTGTTGACGCTGTTGTCTGTGGGTGTGTTCGTGGTGGTGTTACTGGTGGTGCTGGTACTGGTGCTGCCTTTCGATGTGGTTTGGTCGTTGGAGACTTGTGCAAATGCAGCACTGCTGAAGCCAAATGCCAGAGCAATGGCCGAAGCGATGAGTGACTTTTTCATGGAACCCCCTGAGGTTGGTGAAGTTGAGTTGATAACGATAAAGTTGAGATGCGTCACCGCAAATCGATAGTCGGATAGCAACATCGATGCCAGCCCATCGCCTCATCAGCCGTGCACTCAAGCCCACACACAGAAATAAAAAAGCTGACAACTCTGAGGGGTAAAAATGCCGCTCATCTGAAAGATAAAAACTACTGCAGGTGTCTCAGGCGGGTGACATTTGTAGCGTCCTTGAAAAGCCAGTCAAACTTGTGCCGTAGTACAAAAAGACTGTCCTGTCACAGGCTTCGCATTGAAAAAAACATGTTTTGACCATGCGTCGCATAGTTGATGCGGCTGAACGTTGGCGAGCAACGCAGACGTCTTTTTTGTGGACTTGTTGTGCGGCAAGTTTGGTGCAGAGTCGTCGCGATTTTTCCTGACAAAAATCTTCCGCAAACCCTTTCTTCTGATGACCGATCGCAACCCGGATGCTAGACACCTTCAATTCTTAACCAAGGGGATGTCTGTGAAAACCAATGCACGTCATGCACGAAAAGGGCTTCGTTCGCTACGCTTGGCGTGGCTCGGTTGTATGTCATCGGTGTTGGCTTTTTCCTCTGCGGTTCACGCGCAAAGCACGCCTACTGATGCAGACGATGTGAGTGTCAAGATTGAAAAAATGCAGCAACAACTGACTGATCAGGCACGTCAGATTGAGATCCTTCAGGAGAGGCGGATTCAGAAAAATGACCCCTCCACTAACAGCGCTGCCGATGACGTCACCCGCCCTGTGCGCGTCGGTGCTGCGCCTGATCCAACTTCGCCACCAGTGGTTGCGGCTGTATCAGATCAGCCAGGCATATTGACGGGCAAGGGAAAGTTGGTGCTGGAGCCATCGGTGCAATACAGTTATTCGTCGAGCAACCGGGTAGCTCTCGTGGGCTACACGGTCATTCCTTCCTTGCTGATTGGCTTGGTCGATGTACGTGAACTCAAGCGCAATTCCTTGACGGGCGCATTGACCATGCGTTATGGCTTGACCAACCGGCTGGAAGTGGAAGCCAAGGTGCCGTACGTGTACCGATACGACTCTACGGTCAGTCGAGTCGTCTCTACGGGAACCGCTAACGACAGCGTGTTCAATACCTCTGGAAAATCGTTGGGTGATGTTGAGTTGGCTGCGCGCTATCAGCTCAATCAGGGCGATGGCAACTGGCCATACATGATTGGTTCGTTCCGCATGAAGTCTCGCACCGGCAAAGATCCCTTCGAGGTGGTCACGGATTGTCTGACCACCTGTACCACTGCCGCCAATGGCACTGGACTGCCGCTTGAGTTGCCAACAGGTTCTGGGTTTTATTCGGTGCAGCCCGGACTGACGTGGTTGTTTCCCACCGATCCAGCAGTCTTCTTTGGTGGTGTCAGTTATACGCACAGTTTCAAGCGGTCCAATTTGACCCGGCAAGTCCTCAATGGCCAGTTTGAGTCGATTGGCACTGTCGCACCGGGCGATGTGCTGGGATTGAATTTTGGTATGGGCTTGGCGTTGAACGAGAAGACCTCGTTGAGCCTAGGCGTTGAACTCAACTACGTGGATCGTACGCGTCAAAACGGTGTGCCTGTGCTGGGTTCGGTTCGCACCCAACTGGCTAGCTTGTTGATGGGCTACTCGTACCGCCAAAGTAAAGACACCACCTACAACTTATCGATCAGCGCTGGGCTCACGCAAGATACGCCAGATTTTTCTGTGAGCATCCGAATTCCGTTCACACTCTAAGCTGCTTTATGTCCAAGGGTGAGGTGTTGTGTTTCAGTCTCGGGCCGCTTGTCACGGGCATCACTGACTATTTGAGTGCCCGTGGTTGGCTCGTACTTCGGGTCTGCGATCAAGCGACTTTGAAGCAGATTTTGATGGCCAAAAAACTGAAGATAGGCCTGCTGTTCATCGACAATTTGTCGTCTGATTCCTTCGACTCAATTCAAGCGTCCCTGTGTATGGCCGGTGGACTGCAACGACTTGAATGGGTAGGCGTTCTGCCGCCTTCTGCGCTGGATTCTCCGGCATGGCGTGAACTTGTTTTGAACGGTTTTTTTGACCACCATACTGAGCCGGCCAACTTCGTCGAGTTGGAATTTCGGCTGCTCAATGCGTTGCGCCAGGCGAATCTGCGGGCGCAAGTGGATAGCGCCGAAGCCTTTGAAAATAGTTTAGGGATGATTGGCCGTAGCGATGCGATTCGCCAACTGCAAAATAAGATCAGAAAAGTTGCGCTGACCCAAGACCCCGTGCTGATTGGTGGCGAGAGCGGCAGTGGGAAAGAGTTGGCCGCTAGGGCAATTCACCAGTGCTCAAGTCGGGCGAGTGGTCCATTCGTGGCGGTTAATTGTGGGGCGATAGCGCCAGCGCTCATTCAGTCTGAACTTTTTGGCCATGAGCGTGGGTCCTTCACGGGCGCGGCTACCACCAAGTTGGGGCTGATTGAGGCCGCCAGCGGGGGCACTCTATTTTTAGACGAAATTGCTGACTTGCCCTTGGAGCTACAGACCAACTTGTTGAGATTCTTACAAGAGAGAACGATTCAGCGTGTTGGTTCGCATAAAAGTTTGACGGTGGATGTCCGTGTGGTCGCAGCCTCACACGTCGATCTGGCGAGTGCAGTCGCTGCCGGTAGATTTCGGGAAGACCTTTTTTATCGACTGAGTGTTTTACCCATCACGGTGCCATCATTGCGTGAACGGCAGGCTGACGTTCTGGCGTTGGCTCATTATTTTTTAAGGTTGAGTACCGAAGGTGCTAGCCATGTCCGGATACTCGGGTTCAGTCAAAAAGCGGTAGAGGCCATGATGTTTCACACATGGCCTGGCAACGTGCGCGAGTTGAGCAACCGTGTCAAGCGCGCGGTCGTCATGACTGACCAGCGTTTGATTTCTGCTGAAGACTTGGAGCTGGCATTGCCTGCTGGCCCGAGCGGTATGGCGCTTGAAGCCGTGCGCACCATGGCTGAGCGTGACGCCATCACCTTGGCGCTTGTGCGCGTTGACAGCAATGTCACACATGCAGCTCGCGCACTGGGAATTTCACGCATGACGATGTATCGGTTGATGGACAAGCATGGCCTGTCCCTGCGCCGGATTCAGTAGGCGTCGACGTGTGCGGTAGATCCCTCGTCGTTGGGAAAAATCCAAAGACAAAGGGTGCCGCTACTGTTGAGTTTGCCCTCACTGCCATGGTGCTGTTGGTGTTGATCATGGCGATTGTTGATTTCAGCTACATCTTTTTCGTCAACTTGACGATGCAACATGCCGTCAGAGACGGTGCGCGTTACGCCGCCACGGGGCAATCAAACCTTGACCTTGATCCACAAGGGACTGCACAGGACAGGTGTGATGCAGCTGTGGTGCGTATCAAAGCCGCTTCGATGGGTTTTTTTGATCAAGCTGGAGCGGTCATTGTCTTTAAAACAGTCAACAACGATGGCAGCATCACTCCGGTTCCAGCCAATTCATGTGCCGCTGCCGGTCAAATCATTGTTATCACGTTGAACTGCGAGTTGCCCTTGATCACGCCCTTGTTGCAGTCGTTTTTCCCAAATGGAAAATACACGTTTTCAGTCAGTAGCACGATGAAAAACGAGGCGTTCTGATGTGCAAGAAAGATCGTCTCGTAAAGCGTTTTTATAGCGCCGGACAAAGCCTGCTTGAGTTGTCGATGATTCTGCCCATTTTGCTGCTGCTTTGTTTTGGTGCCGCAGAGTTATCACACGCTATTTTGTTCAACAACATGTTGATCAACATGAGTCGTGAGGGTGCTAATTTGGCATCTCGAACAACACAAAGTCCGCAGTTCATCATTGATGCGCTTAACCACACTTCGGCACCGCTCCAGATGGAGGTTCAGGGCATGATTTTTATTTCACGGGTCACCGGCACAGATGCCGGTTCCGGCCTCATCCTGCCCGTGATTGATGAGCAATACCGGGCTGTCTACGGCAATGGCGCTTTGCTGAGCCGACTGTGGCAATGCCCTCATTGGGAGACCAACGGCAATTGCACCTTGCCTGTGCCTAATGCTACCCGCGTGGTGGCCTTGCCCTTTTCCCTCAAACTGGGCTATCAGGTCTATGTTGTTGAAACTTTGTATGACTACAACCCATTGACCCATCTTTTTTTGACAACGTCTGCTCAGCTTTATTCGGTCACCTATTTTTAAGCCTGTCAGAAAGTTAAGCATGCGTTCCGTTCAACCCCAACCCCAATCTGGGCAGATACTGGTTTTGGTGGCTGTCGCCCTGTTTGTATTGATTGGACTGGTGGGGTTGGCCATCGACTCTGGACTCGCCTATGGTGTGAAAGCCAAGTTGGCGAGTGCCGTTGACGCGGCATCCATAGCCGGTGCTCGGGCATTGGCAGAAGGGGTTGACGATAATGCCCGCATAGCGTCGGCAAGAAGTGCCGCCAAAGACTATTACGCTGCCAATTTCCCGCCGGTTTTTTTAGGTGCAGAACGTGTTTCTCTGACGGATCAAATGGTTGATGCGGTGCACGACGCCACGGGCTACTGGACGGTCACGGTCACTGGCTCAGCGGTCATGCCGGTGACTTTTATGCGGTTGCTCGGCTTCAGTGATTTTCCCATCAGTGCCATGGGGCAATCGATCCGCCGCGACCTTGACATTGTTTTGGTACTGGACACGTCCGGCTCATTGGCCTCGCCATCCAGCACTTTCCCGGCGTTAAAGGCCGCTGCGGTCAACTTTGTCAACAAGTTCAACGCCGGTGCCAACGGTGATCGCGTCGGTGTTGTCAGCTTTGCGTCGGGCGCCGTGGTGGACGTTCCGATTGTCAAGGACGGCACACGGGGCTTCAACAGAGCGCAGGTCATCGCTGCGATCAATGCTTTGAATGTGTCTGGCAGCACCGCCTCAGCTGAGGGCCTGCGCTTGGCGCTGAACGACATCAATGGTGTGCCGGCGATCAACCGGTCTAGTTTGCGGATGATTGTTTTTTTCAGCGATGGCGCGCCCAACGATGTGCCGGCTGTTTTTTGTGATGGTGCGCCGAACAACACGCCTCCTTTTTATTGTGATGTCGGCAAACGGGTCTCCGGCGATTTGTACTCAGAAACCTCCTCGCCAGGCACCAGCAAAGCGACCCGGATTTATCGCAACAGCCAACGCGATTCTCAGCTCGGTACGTATTCAAATATCGCCACCTTGCCGACGAGCGGCTTTTCGGTGACGGGCGTCGGAAACGTCAATTTAGACAGCTACAACAACCATCGAGTCTTGACCGGATCGCCGGCGACCAACACGCGTTGCAACGTCAACAAGGCGGCTCGCAACATGGCTGAAAATGTCGCCAATACAGCCCGCAGCCAAGTCGTCAAAATCCATTCGATTGCTTTGGGGGCTGCGGTCAACACGCTTGAAATCACTTTTTGCAGTTACACCACCAGTGAGCTTGGCAGCAATTTGATGAAGCGCTTGAGCAACACCACTGACTCTGACGCCTACAACGCATCTCAACCCACGGGGCTGTATGTGTGGGCCGAAAATGCGGTTGATTTGGACAACGCTTTCACGAGCATCGCCAGTGAAATATTGCGCTTGAGTCGATAGTCACCAATGCATGGCTATTCAAACTTTAAACGTTTCAAAGTTGATGTTTGACCGCATAGACATAGAGCTCCAGTCGGTTGCCTAAATTGAGCTTGCTGTAAATCGAAGTCAGGTGATTACGCAGCGTGTGCGGGGAGATGAAGAGCCGCTCGGCCAAGTCATTGTTAGAGGCCCCTTGGCCTTCGACGATCACTTGAATGATCTTGCGCTCTCGACTGGTCAGGCTATCCCGCATCTCCGCTTCAGGGTCAGTTTTTTCTGCACCACGTGAAACCCTGAAATCACTAAAAACGCGGCCCAAGGTACTTCGGTCCAACCACAACTCACCCTCGTAAGTTTTTTCAATCGCCTTCAGCACTTGGTTCGCGGATGCGTTTTTATGCAAAATGCCGCGGGCGCCTTTTTGTACCGCTTGGTCGAGTATTGACTGCTGGCGCTCGCCCGTCAAAATCAACACGCGCGTTGCGGGGTTGACCAGCAGTCCAGGCAGCATATCAAGACCATTCTGGCCGTCTAGGTCGAGGTCGAGCAGCACAACGTCAGGTACCACGTTGCGAATATGCGTGAAGGCTTCCTCTGCATTGCTGGCGGTGCCAATGACTTCCATCCGTGGTTGCTCACCGCTGATCAGTTTTTCCAGACCCCAGAGCATGGTCGGGTGATCGTCAACGATCATGACGCGAATCGGTGGTGTTGTCTGTGGTGTGTTTGGGTTCATGCGGGCCTTACAAACGAAACTAAACTGGAATCTGAATTTGCACGGAGGTGAAACCATCGGCATCTGACTGCACGCGCACGTGCCCGCCGAGTGACGCCACGCGTTCGGTGATGGAGCGCGGGCTGAAGGGGGGCAGTGGCGCGCAGGCGCCGACGTTTTCAATTTGGATGTGCAGCCAGCCAGCGCTGCGTTGCAGGCGGAGCGCTCCGAATTGGGCCAGCGTGTGCCTGCATATATTGCTCAAGCCTTCGCGGATGATCTGCAACACTTCAGCCATCATTCGGTCATTGATTTGCAAGTTGGCTTCCACGTCGACGGCGATGTCTACGCCATACAGCGCTTTAACTTGGGCGGTCTGTTTTTTAAGTGTGGCGGTGTAAATGGGTTCATGCGTGTCGCTCTGTCCTTTGTTTCGCCGGAATGTGCCAGCGTAGTGGCGTAAGTCGTCAATGGCCTGCCGGGCAAAGTTGCTCAGTTTGTCGATGTCATCTAGCAGCGGATTCCCTGGTTCGGCTTTGTTGCGCACCGCGCTCAGGCCCAAGGTCAGGCCAATGTAGGGCTGCACTGCGCGATCATGAATATCCAGCGCGATTTTTTGACGCTCCTGTGACGCTGATTCAGAGGCCATGCGGTCGACCAATTCGATGTTTTCAATCACCGGAAAAGCCTGTGCCACGATGTGGCTGAGAAAGCGGGCGTCAGCCTTGCTGCTCGCGTGTTTCTCGGTCACCACATAAATTCGGCCTTCAGAGTTGCGCAGCGACACGGGCGCACTGAAGAATCCGTCCCCTTCAAGAAAATCTGTCAGTTGCTCGCCGCTGTTCTCTGACGGTTTGAGCGACATGCGCGATCTGAGCCAGTTGGGCCAGGGCGGCCGCTGGTAAATCACCAGTTGATGCGCCGGCAAGTTGAGCAGAGGCTCTGCGGTCTTCGCGCTGATGGCTTCAGCGTGGACAGATTGCTTTGAGCGTCCCGCTTGAATGGAACGCACATGGCAAGCGCCGATTTCTTTGTCGCGCAGGACCAGCACGCAGCTTTTGGCGCCAAAAAATTGACGCGTTTTGTCTAACACGCGGGTCATGGTGTGATCGACTCCGAAACGCGGATTGGACAGCTGGCTGACGTCGCGTAGCAGTGCCAACTGTCGGTTGAGTGCCACTTTGGATTCGCCCCAGTGCGCGCTGATGTAGCCCAGTGCGAGTAGAAAACTGCTGCGCAACAGCAGGTGTGGCCAGTCAGCGTTGGCATCTACCAAACAGGCCGTGGCGATGAACAAGCCGGTGGCTGCCGCCGTCACGCGGGCACCCTCTTCAAATCCCCAGCGAAATGAAGATGAGAGGATGGCGAAGAAAAAAAACAAAAACAGCAGGCTTCGGCTGTCTCCTGTCAGCGCCACAAAGGCGGTGTACCAAGCGACGTCCAGCCAATGCATCCATTTGCTTTGCGCCATGGGACGTTTCAGTAGAGCCAATACGCAGAGAACCGAACTGTGGGCAACGTAAGCGGTAAACAGCAGCCATACCCGATCACCGCTGTCTGGGAAACTGCCCGGGTCGGTGATCGATGCCAGCAGTGCGGAAATCGCCAGCACCAGCCGCATGCTGTGGACCATGCGTGCGTCGGCCAAGTCTGCGCCGTCAGCCGTCAGCTGGATCGGTGCGTCGTCATGGGTGTCCCAACCATTTGCAAACATGTGCGTTTGGCCCGCTGCGCGGGTCTGCGTATTGAATGTTTAAAACGAAAAATCGTTACAAATGATAGTCGAAATTATAACTATCAAAAAGTTTCAAACTGTTCAGCTTGCGGAACTCGACGCTAGGGTGGGCTGAGGACCTCAGCCAATCAGACGCTGAAAGCTGGCTTTTCGATGGGCCTCGGTTTGCCGTTGTCGTCGATCGCCACATAGGTCAGGCTGGCTTCGGTGACCTTGATGTACTGGCCCTGAGCGATCATGCGTTCGGCATACACCTCAACCTGCACCGTGACCGAGGTGTTGCCGAGGCGTGTGACGGCAGCAAAAAACGACAGAAGGTCGCCGATTCGAACCGGCTGCTTGAAGACAAATTGGTTGACGGCCACAGTGGCCATGCGGCCCTTGACGTAACGCGCTGGCAACACCGCCCCTGCCAGGTCCACATGCGCCATCACCCAACCGCCAAAAATATCACCGTTGACATTGCAGTCGGCCGGCATCGGGATGACCTTGAGGACCAATTCCTTGTCGGTCGGAAGTGTCACTGGCGGCAGGCTCGGGGTTGAATCAACAGTCATAGGCACAATCTCAAGCAAAGTTAACGAGTTTCACGATTTTTTCACGATTGTCTCCCATGCGTTCTCGAGCTGCCCCTGATAGTTTTCACATGCCTGCCGTCACGGCCGAAGCCAAAGCCGCTGCTCCGGAGCGCTCCGACACTGACACCCTGAAGCGGCTCTTTCCGTATCTGTGGGAATACAAGTGGCGCGTGATCGCCGCTTTGAGTTTCATGGTCGGCGCCAAGATGGCCAACGTCAGCGTGCCGCTGTTGCTCAAAGAGCTGGTCGACTCTATGAGCCTCAAGCCGGGCGACGTGCAGGCCTTGCTGGTGGTACCCGCAGCGTTGTTGCTGGGTTATGGCGCGCTGCGTTTGTCAACCTCGCTGTTCACCGAACTGCGCGAACTGGTGTTTGCCAAGGCCACTGCGGGGGCCACGCGTCGCATCTCGCTGGAAGTTTTTCAACACCTGCACGCTCTGAGCCTGCGCTTCCATTTAGACCGGCAAACCGGTGGCATGACGCGCGATATCGAGCGTGGCACGCGCGGTGTGCAATCGCTCATCTCGTACTCGCTGTACAGCATCATCCCAACGCTGATTGAAGTCACTTTTGTGCTGACCTTGCTGGCCGTCAAGTTCGATGTTTGGTTTGCCGGCATCACCGTCATTGCGCTGGTGTTTTACATTCTTTTCACGGTGACGGTGACCGAGTGGCGAACGCAATTCAGAAAAGAAATGAACGAGCTGGATTCGTCCGCGCACAGCCGCGCGATTGACTCTTTGCTGAATTACGAAACCGTTAAATACTTCAACAACGAAGCCTTTGAAGCCACACGCTATGACGACAACTTAGAGCGTTACCGGCGCGCAGCGGTCAAAAGCCAGCGCACCTTGAGTCTGCTCAACACCGGCCAGCAACTCATCATCGCCATTGGTTTGGTGGCCATGTTGTGGCGCGCCACGCAGGGCGTGGTCGACGGCCGCATGACCCTGGGCGACCTGGTGATGGTCAACGCTTTCATGATCCAGCTGTACATTCCGCTGGGCTTTTTGGGCGTGATTTACCGCGAGATCAAGCAAAGCCTGACCGACCTGGACAAGATGTTCAACCTGATGGAAAAGGAACGTGAGATTGCCGACGATCCGGGCGCTCTGCCGCTGGTGTTTCGGCCGATTGCCGCAGGCCTTCAACCCGTTTCGGCTGGCGACGCGACGCAGCTGGATGCGACGGTTCGTTTTGACAACGTCAGCTTCGCTTACGAGCCAAGCCGACCCATCTTGCACAACTTGAGCTTTGAGATTCCGTCGGGTAAAACGGTTGCCGTGGTGGGTTCATCGGGCGCTGGAAAATCCACTTTGGCACGTTTGCTCTACCGCTTTTACGACGTCAGCAACCCGGACGAAGGCGGGCGCATCACGATTGCCGGGCAAGACATCAAACACGTCACGCAGGCCAGCGTGCGCCAAGCCATTGGCATCGTGCCGCAAGACACGGTTTTGTTCAACGACACGGTGGAATACAACATCGCCTACGGCAAGCCGGGTGCCAGCCGCGCTGAAGTTGAAGCTGCGGCCCGCGCCGCGCGTATTCACGACTTCATCAGCGCCACACCGCTGGGTTATTTGACGATGGTCGGTGAGCGCGGTCTGAAGCTGTCGGGTGGTGAAAAGCAGCGTGTGGCGATCGCACGCACCTTGCTGAAAAACCCGCCAGTGGTAATTTTTGACGAAGCCACTTCGGCGTTGGACTCGGCCAATGAACGCGCGATTCAAGCCGAACTTCGCACCGCCGCCCAAAACAAAACCACGCTGGTGATCGCCCACCGGCTGTCGACCGTGGTTGATGCGCACGAAATTTTGGTGATGGATGCTGGTCGGATTATTGAGCGCGGCACCCACGCCGAACTGCTGGCCCGCAATGGCCGCTACGCCGACATGTGGGCCTTGCAGCAGCAGGGACACGATGCTGACGATGGGGCATAGCGAGCTGACCTAGCGAGGTTGTCAAGGGGAGCCAGAAATTCCGT
>CANFZL010000055.1 GCA_947451205.1 Comamonadaceae bacterium | reverse complement strand
GCTATGGAAACCCTGATTCGCGCCACCTTCATGTTTGACGTGATGGGCCCTAAAAGCGGTCTGAGCGCTGGCGTAGGCGTTGAATACTGGAACAACAAGTTTGGCTGCGACAGCAGCCTCGCCTCGAACGGCAATAAGTGCAAAGCCACCACACCGTTGGTCCTGGTCTCCTACAAGCTGTAATCCGTCTTCAATGACCTAAAAAAGGCGGTCGGTGCTAACGCTCCGACCGCCTTTTTCGTGGGCATTCACCAGTGCGGCCAGCACCTACAAAATCAAAATCGCCCTGAAGTCATTGACGTTGGTATGCGTCGGCCCGGTGATGACCAAGTCACCCAGCGGCTTGAAGTAACCGTAGGCGTCGTTACGGTCCAGGTAGCGGTCGACTTTGAGGCCAGCGGCTTGGGCCCGGGCCAGCGTGTCTGGCGCAACATAAGCGCCGGCGTTGTCTTCGAGGCCGTCAATGCCGTCAGTGTCTGCCGCCAGTGCATAAACGCCTGACTGGCCCTGCAAGCCAAGCGCCAGCCCCAGGCAAAATTCGCCCGCCCGCCCGCCTCGGCCGCGATTTTTTGTGTCTTCGCCCACCGGTTGCGGCCGCACCGTGACCGTGGTTTCGCCGCCGCTCAAGATCACGCAAGGCGCTTCAAACGGTTGGCCTTTTTGCTTGACGGCACGCGCCAGTGCGGCATGCACCTTGCCGACTTCTCGCGACTCGCCTTCCATCTCATCACTCAAAATGTAGGCCTTCAGGCCAGCCGCGCGCGCCAGCTCAGCGGCGGCTTCCAGGCTTTGCTGCGGCGTGGCAATCAAATGAACTTCGTGGCCGTTGAAAACTGCGTCACCGGGCTTCGGGGTTTCAAGCGCGCCGCTTTCAAGATCGGCATGCAAAGCGGCCGGGACCTCAATCGCGTAACGCTGCAAGATCGCCAATGCGTCAGCGCAGGTGGTGGCGTCGGGCACGGTCGGACCGCTGGCGATGATGGACGGGTCATCGCCTGGCACGTCACTGATGGTCAAGGTGACGACACGCGCCGGTGCGCAAGCCGCCGCCAACCGCCCGCCCTTGATGCGCGACAGGTGCTTACGCACGCAATTCATCTCGCTGATGTTGGCGCCGCTGTTCAGCAATTCTTTGTTGATGCGCTGCTTGTCTTCTAACGTCAAACCTGCGGCTGGTAGCGTCAGCAAGGCAGAGCCACCGCCTGAAATCAGGCACAACACCAGATCGTTTTCAGTCAAGCCTTGCACCATGGCCAAGATGCGTTCGGCAGCGGCCAGCCCGGCGGCGTCAGGCACGGGATGCGCAGCTTCCACAATTTCGATGCGCGATTTCAGCCCAGCAGGGCGCGGTGGAATGTGGTGATACCGCGTGACCACCAGTCCCTCCAAGGGCGCGTCAGCGGGCCACAGCGCCTCCACCGCTTGCGCCATAGAACCGCCCGCTTTACCCGCACCAATCACGATGGTGCGGCCGCCACTCTCAAGGCTGGGGGGCGAGGGTAAAAAAGCCGCCGTGTTGTGCAAGGGCAAAGCGCGCTGCACGGCCGCTTGGTAGAGACTCAGCAGAAATTCGCGTGGCTGGTCTTGGGGTGACTTGCCAGAGTCGATAGGGGATGGTGAAGACATGCGTTGACGTCGGAACTTAACTCGCCAAGTTCTTCATCTCGGCGTACAAGTCGGCCTTGCCTTCAAAGCCGATGCCGACCAGCGCCGGCAAAGTCACCAGGCTGTTTTCCACTTTGACGCCGTCCGGAAAACCGCCGTAAGGCTGGAACAAATCGGGGTAACTTTCATTGCCGCCCAAGCCCAGCCCAGCAGCAATGGCCAGCGACATCTGATGCCCGCCGTGCGGAATGCAGCGACTGGCCGACCAGCCGTTCTCGCGCAGCATGTCCAGCGTGCGCAAGTACTCGACCAAACCGTAACTCAGTGCGCAGTCAAACTGCAGCCAGTCACGGTCTGGCCGCATGCCACCGTAGCGAATCAAATTACGGGCGTCTTGCATCGAGAAAAGATTCTCGCCAGTGGCCATAGCGGGCGCGTAGTGCTGCGCCAGCTCAGCCTGCAAGGCGTAGTCCAGCGGGTCGCCAGCTTCTTCGTACCAAAACAAGTTGTAGTCGGCCATGGCTTTGGCATAAGCCACCGCTGTGGGTAAATCAAAACGACCGTTGGCGTCCACCGCCAAGCGTTGCCCAGGGCCAAGCAGCTTGAGCACGGCCTCAATACGCTTGCAGTCTTCAGCCACCGGCGCGCCACCGATCTTCATCTTGACCACCGAATAACCGCGGTCCAAATAGCTTTGCATTTCGCCGGTCAAGCCTTCCAGCCCTTTGCCCGGCCAGTAGTAACCGCCTGCAGCGTAGACAAACACCTGCCGATTGGCC
Source organism: Comamonadaceae bacterium (assembly GCA_947451205.1). Classification (GTDB taxonomy): domain Bacteria; phylum Pseudomonadota; class Gammaproteobacteria; order Burkholderiales; family Burkholderiaceae_C; genus Polaromonas. The sequence continues at coordinate 10,720 of CANFZL010000055.1, read as the reverse complement.
GTGCCGTTGCCATACCGCTCGGCCAGCAATTGGTACAGCGGCTTGTTGGCGATCTTGGCCACCGCATCCCAGACCGCCATGTCGATGGTGCCAACCGCCACCGAGCGCTCACCATGACCGCCGGGTTTTTCGTTGTTCATCAAAGTCGCCCAGACCTTGTGCGGATCGATGTTGTCCTCTTTGTCGTCGAGCAAACTGGCTGGATCGGCTTCGAGCACGCGCGGAATGAAACGCTCGCGCATCAAAGCGCCCTGCCCGTAGCGGCCGTTTGAATTGAAGCCGTAACCGATGACCGGTTTGCCGTCCCGCATCACGTCGGTGACCACCGCCACCAGACTCAGTGTCATCTTGGAAAAGTCGATGTACGCGTTGCGGATGTTCGACTTGATCGGGCGCGTGGACTCGCGAATTTCAGTGATTTTCAAAGCAGGTTTCCAGTTTCAATTGATTGAAAAACTGCTCTCGCGAACGACAGCAGCGCTTATTTTTTGCCTAGGCCCAAACGCTGCGCACCATCAACATACAGGCTGATGCGTTCCTTCATGAAAGCGTCCATCTGCGCATTGCCGATGTTGACCAGCTCAAAGCCGCTTTTAGCGGCCAGCGCCTTCATCTCCGGGTCGTTGTTCATCGCCATCCACATGTCGGCGATCTTTTTGCGGTTTTCAGGCGATGTTGATTTTGGCACGCCAATGCCACGGTATGCACCGTCGACCCAGTCGACGCCGAGCTCACGAAAAGTCGGCACATCTGGCATCAGCATATGGCGTTTTTCCATGGCCACCGCCAGCGCCCGCACCTTGGTCTGGTTGGCAATCGCGAACGGGGTGTAGGCCATCGCACCGTCAATCTGCGCACCGACCACGGCCAGCGCCATGTCGCCCGTGCCTTTGTAAGGCACATAGGTGCTCTTGATGCCGAAAGCCGCATTCAAGCGCTCGTGGGCCGCGTGGTTGGCCGAGTTCAGGCCGGAGCCGCCTAGGCTCATTTTGCCGGGGTCTTTTTTAGCGGCGGCGATGAATTCTGCAAAGGTTTTGTACGGGCTGCTGACCGGCACGATCAGCACGTCGGGCGTGTAATGAAACCAAAAAGCCGGCGTGATGTCGGCCGTTTTGTATTGCACTTGGCCTTCGATTGGCTGAAAAACAATGTGCGGCAAATTGATGCCCACCACGTTCAGCCCGTCGCCGGGCAAGCTGTTCATCTGCCCCCACATCAGCCCACCGCCAGCACCGGCTTTGTACTGGATGATGGTTTCAATCGCCGCGCATTTTTTCTTCAACACCATTTGCTGGTGACGGGCCGACAAATCAGACTCACCGCCGGGCGGAAAAGCCTGCCAGTACAGCATGTTTTTCTCAGGGCAAGCCGGCATTACAGGCGTTGCGGCTGCCGATTGAGCCATCGCGGCAGGGGCTGCAACGATGCACACAGCACCGATCAGGTGGCGAATGTTGAATGGCATGAGCGTGTCTCCTTGGGTGAGTTCTAGTGACCGTCGCGCAGCAGTTGACAAACGGCGTCGGTCACTTGCGCGGTGTTGGCTTGGCCGCCGAGGTCACGCGTGTGCAAGCGAACATCAGCCGTCACGGTCTCAATCGCCTGCATGAGTTGCGCAGCTTCTTGCACCAAGCCGAGGTGCTCAAGCATCATCACGCAAGACCAAAACGTGCCGATCGGATTCGCCAAGCCCAGTCCCATGATGTCAAACGCTGAGCCGTGGATCGGTTCAAACATCGACGGGTAGCGGCGCTCTGGATCGATATTGCCGGTGGGCGCAATGCCCAAACTACCAGCCAACGCAGCGGCCAAGTCGCTCAGCACGTCAGCGTGCAGATTGGTGGCGACCAATGTGTCCAGCGTGGCTGGGCGATTGACCATGCGGGCGGTGCAGGCGTCGACCAGTTCTTTGTCCCAAGTGACATCAGGAAACTCTTGGCTGATCTGCACGGCGATCTCGTCCCACATCACCATCGCGTGGCGCTGGGCGTTGGATTTGGTCACCACCGTCAGCAGCTTGCGGGGACGCGACTGGGCCAGTTTGAAAGCGAAGCGCATGATGCGCTCGACACCGGCGCGCGTCAGAATCGACATGTCGGTGGCGACCTCGATCGGGTGACCTTGGTGCACCCGTCCGCCGACGCCGGCGTATTCGCCTTCCGAATTTTCACGCACGATGACCCAGTTCAGGTCGGCTGCGCTACAGCGTTTGAGCGGACTGTCAATGCCGGGCAAGATGCGCGTTGGCCGCACGTTGGCGTACTGGTCGAAGCCTTGGCAAATCTTCAAGCGCAAGCCCCACAAAGTAATGTGGTCGGGGATGTGCGGGTCACCGGCGGAACCGAAAAGAATCGCGTCCATGGGCCGCAGTGCATCCAGGCCGTCGGCCGGCATCATGACGCCATGTTGGCGGTAATAGTCGCCGCCCCAGTCGAAACCGTGGAAGTCAAACTTGAACTTGTTTTGGGTCGCGGCCAGCGTCTGCAACACGGTTTTCCCTGCGGGCACCACCTCTTTGCCAATGCCGTCGCCAGGGATACAGGCTATTTTGTAAGTTTTCATGGCCTGACTTTAGCCATTGCTGCAAGCTCTGCAAGCGCTTAAAGTGATGTCATTGTTTACTTTGGAGTTATCAATGACTGTTTCGGCTGCGGCTCCTTCTGAGATGGCTTTTTTCAGCGAACTGGTTCGCTGCGGTGGTTTTTCACTGGCAGCCCGCGAGCTGGGCGTGACGACCGCCGCCGTCAGCAAGCGGCTGGCCCATTTAGAACTGCGGTTGGGTGTGCGCTTGCTGAACCGCACCACACGCCGCACCAGCCTCACCGCTGAAGGCGAAATTTACCTGGCCCATGCGCGCCGCATTTTGGCCGACATCAGCGACATGGAGCAACTGGTCTCAGAGGCGCATGCCATGCCGCAAGGCCTTTTGCGCATCAACGCCACGCCAGGTTTTGGTCGCAGCCATGTCGCGCCGTTGATTTCACGCTTCGTCAAACTCCATGCAGAAGTGCAGGTGCAATTGCAGCTGACGGTAGACCCGCCGAGCTTGGCCGAAGACACGTTTGACGTGTGCATTCGCTTTGGTGAGCCACCCGATGCGCGGGTGATGGCCCGCAAGATCGCCCCGAATCGGCGCCTGCTGTGCGCCTCACCGGCTTACTTGGCAAAGCACGGCGTACCCAAAGTGCCGAGCGACCTGACGCGTCACAACTGCTTGGGCATCCGCCAAGGCGACGATGCCTACGGCAGCTGGCGGCTGACGTCAGGCAAACGCACGGAAACCGTCAAGGTACGCGGCAACCTCAGCACCACCGACGGCGAAATCGCCGTCGACTGGGCGCTGGACGGCCACGGCGTCCTCATGCGCGCCGAATGGGACATCGCCAAATACGTCCGCAGCGGGCGTTTGTTGCAGGTGCTTGAAGGCTATGAAACACCGCCAGCTGACATCCATCTGGTGTATCCGCAACGGCTACAGATGTCAGCGCGGATCCGCGCCTTTGTGGATTTCACCGCCAAACATTTTGAAAAATCATCGACGCTGGCGGCCGGGCTGGTCACACGCTGGTGAACTCACGCCGACTGGCTGCGCGCCCACTCGCGCAAGGCCTCGGCAAACTCCAACACCGCTGGTGAGTTGTTGTCGGTGCGCCTTAGCAGGTAGACGTCACCGCTGACGCCTGCGGCCTGGAGCTCACCTTTGAGCTGACACAGCACCACCGCACCTTCACGCATGCGCACCAGTGAAGCTGGCACCAAAGACACACCCAACCCGGCCGCCACCAAGTTCAATACAGCCGGAATTTCCACCACCTGCTGCACGATGCGCGGCGCAAATCCTGATTGCACGCAAGCGTCAAAAACACTTTGCGCAAAGGCGGATGACTCCAATCTCAGAAATACGAAGTCCTCGTGCTTGAGTTCAGCCAGTCGAATGCGTTTGCGCCCCGCCAAGGCATGGCCCAGCGGCAAGGCGCAAACCAGCGGGTCGCGCCAGAGCAGGGTCGAGGCCAATTCGCCATCACTTGGCGCGCTGCGTGAGACGCTCAGGTCCAGTTGTCCCTCGCGCAATGCATGGACATGGTCGGCCGGCCGCATTTCTTGCAGCACCACTTCGACACCCGGCCGGCGTTCACGAAACTGCTTGATGAAACTGGGGAATGGCCCCAAAAAGTGTGAGCCCGCCAGCCCCACCTGCACGCGGCCCTCGACCCCTTCAGCGACGCGCCGCACATGGCTGCGCGCGTCCTCAATGCGCTCCAGCACGGCACGCGCATGCGGCAGCAAAGCCTTGCCGGCTTCACTGAGTTCTACGCTGCGGCTGGTTCGATGGAACAACCGCGCACCCAACTCGGCCTCCAGATTGGCAATTTGATAACTCAAAGGCGGCTGCGACACGTGCAGCTTTTGCGCCGCCCGGGTGAAGCTCAGCTCGCTGGCCAGCACGGTGAAATAGCGCAACTGTCGAAGGTCCATGATTCATCCAATACGGGTATAGATCAATCCATATTATGTATTTGCGCGTATCAATCAAGCCGCCGAAGATCTGGCTACTTTGACACCCTGACACCAACCGAAAGCATCGCATGAGCCGTTCTTACCGCGTGGGACTGATCGTCCCGAGTTCCAACACCACCATGGAAACTGAGATTCCGGCCATGCTGCACGCCCGCGAGCTAGTGCTGCCGGAGCGTTTCACCTTTCACTCCAGCCGCATGCGCATGAAGGAAGTCACCAAGGCCGAACTCGAAGCGATGGACCGCGACTCTGACCGCTGCGCATTGGAACTTTCTGACGCTCGCATGGACACCATGGGCTACGCCTGTTTGGTGGCCATCATGAGCATGGGCAAGGGCTACCACCGCGAATCTCAACGCCGGCTGCAAGAAGTCTGCGCCGCCAACGGCGGGCCGACCTCCGTCACCACCAGTGCCGGCGCTTTGGTCGAAGGTTTGCAGGCGCTGGGCGCCAAGCGCGTGTCGATCATTGCGCCTTACATGAAACCGCTGACGCGTCTGGTCATTGACTACCTTGAGCACGAAGGCATTGAAGTGGTGGACAGCATTTCGCTGGAAATCCCGAACAACTTAGAAGTCGGTGCGCGTGACCCGAAAGCACCGGCCGAGTTGTACAAGCAGCTGAATTTGAAAGGCGTGGACGCCATCGTGGCTTCGGCCTGCGTGCAGATGCCGTCGTTGGCTGCTGTGCCGATGATCGAGCAAGCCAGTGGTCTGCCGGTGGTGTCTAGCGCGGTCTGTACCACTTGGGCCTTGCTAAAAAACCTCGGTTTGGAGCGCCGCGTGCCCAATGCCGGTACGCTACTCTCCGGCAAGTATTGATTGATTTATAAAAGCGAGACCACCATGACCCACAAACGCCACTTCATCCGCCAGACCGCTTTGACCGCCTGCGCCCTGCTGCTCAGCGCTGCCGCCTCTGCGCAAGCCTTCCCCAGCAAACCCATCACCTTGGTGGTGCCGAATCCACCCGGCGGCTTTGTCGATGCATCAGCCCGCCTGCTCAGCGAGCCACTGTCACGCGTGATGAACCAGACGGTCATTGTTGACAACAAAGGCGGCGGCAGCGGGAACGTGGCTTACGGCCAAGTCGCCCGTGCCCACGCGGACGGCTACACGCTGCTAACGTCTTACTCGGCTTACCACGTCGGCAACCCGGCGCTGTCACCCAAGCTGCCTTGGGCACAAAAAGACCTGACGCCCGTGGCCCTCATCACCGTCGCCACCAACATCATTGCGGTCAATCCTTCCGTGCCAGCCAACAACTTGAAAGAGTTCATCGCCTACTTGAAAGCCAACCCTGGCAAGCTGAGCTACGCCTCGCAAGGCAATGGCTCCTTGTCGCACATTGGCACCGAGATGTTCAAAATGCAGACCGGCACCAGCATGGTTCACATTCCTTATCGCGGCTCTGGCCCGGCCCTGCAAGACGTTTTATCTGGCCAGGTGCAGGTCTTCATCACCACGCCGCCGTCCGTGATGAGCCAGGTCCAAGCCGGTAAGCTAAAAGGCTTGGCGGTCGCCGGCAAGACTCGCCACCCCGGCATCCCGAACGTACCAACCACCGCTGAAGCTGGCCTGAAAGGCTTTGAACTGGAAGCCTGGGTGGCCATTTTTGCGCCGGCTGGCACACCGCCAGAGGTCGTCGCTAAGCTGTCAAGCTCGATCAAACAAGCGCTGGAATTGCCTGAAACCAAAACCCGTGCCAGCGCCGCCGGCATTGACCTGCGCTACCTGCCGCCGGCAGAACTCGACGCTTTGGTGAAGCGTGAAACAGAGTTTTGGGGCAAGACCATCAAGGCGGCCGGGATCACGGCTGACTGATCAGCGCACCGGCGCACCACCTTCGAACCAGCGGCCGATCAAAGCCCGCTCGTCGTCGGTGATGCCGGTGGCGTTGTTCATCGGCATGATCTTACTGACCACCGCCTGCTGGTACATCGCTTGCGCGTGCAGCTGGACGGCTTCAGGCGAATCGACGCGCACGTTTTTCATTTGAACCTGCTCGCCGTGGCACATGTAGCAGCGCTGCGCCAGCACCGGCTGAACCATCTGGTAGCTGACTACCGCTGGCACAGCGCTGGCCGCCGCACGCGGTGCCGGCTTGAGCCATACGATGGTGGCCAAAATAACGGCTACGCCGACCAGTGCGTAAGCCAGCGGATTGCCGTTACGACCTAACTTGTAGCCGTGGCGCAGTACAAAGAACTGCCGGATCGCCGCGCCGGCGAACATCATCAGAATCAGCACCAGCCAGTTGTGCGGATGGTTCCAGGTGAAGCTGTAATGGTTGCTGAGCATGGCGAACAACACCGGCAGCGTGAAATAGGTGTTGTGTACGCTGCGCTGTTTACCGCGCTGACCGTGAATCGGGTCGACCGGCTGGCCCGCCTTGATGCAGGCGACCACTGTGCGCTGGCCGGGAATGATCCAGAAAAACACATTGGCGCTCATGGCCGTGGCGATCATGGCTCCGACCAATAAGAAAGCCGCGCGCCCGGCAAACAAATGGCAAGCTAACCAAGAGGCCGCGCACACCAACACCAACACGCCTGTACCGACCAGCGCATCGGCATTTTTGCGCTGGCCCATGACGCGGCAAATGCCGTCGTACAGCAGCCAAAACACCACCAAGAATGACAGCGCCGCTGCACCGGCGGCCACCGGCGACCAATCCATCAGCGACTTGTCAATCAAGTAGGTGCTGGCCTGCCACAGATAAGACAGCGTGAACAGCGCAATGCCGGTGAGCCAGGTGCTGTAGGCCTCCCAGTAAAACCAGTGCAAGTGCGCCGGCATCTGCGGCGGCTTGACGGCGAACTTGACCGGGTGGTAAAACCCGCCGCCATGCACCGCCCAGAGCTCACCACTGACGCCCTGCTGCTTCAAGTCTTCGTCCACCGGCGGTGTCAGGCTGGAGTCTAAAAAGACAAAATAAAAGGAGGAGCCAATCCAGGCGATGGCGGTGATCACGTGGACCCAGCGCAGCAGCAGGTTGGCCCAGTCGAGAAGATAAGTTTCCATGGTGTTGACCTAGCAATCCTCATGCCTTGGATGCGAAACGGCGTCGCACCAGCGTGACATGGTTGTCGGACTGCTCACCACTGCGGGCGCTGTAAGCAGCATGGACCGCGACACAGGAATGGAATTCCGGCTCCGCTGCGGCCTAGCGGGATCGAGTGTATACAAGATTTCCTCGCGCCCTACGTAATAACCGCCCTTACCGGTCAGCCAGCGGTCAGCCAGCGGTCAGGTTCAACACATGACAATCCTTCACTATTTTGTGTATTTTGAGTAAAGATTCATGTATCTCAGGCAAATTTTGACGTCGGTTGGGCTACTGCCTAGGGCGAAGCATTTGCCACAGCCATTGCTCCTGATGAGTTTTGTCCCGATGAATAACCATCTGACATGGCCCTCCATGAGTGACGTCATCGGCGTGATCAGGGCAGGTCGGTTTTTGGATCGACTCAAGTACCAATGTCGCCTTTTGCAGGCTTCAGCAGCGCGCCGAATGTTTCTCGGTTATTTGTCTACCAACGGCCTCTGGCGTTCCCTGTTCGTTTTAAATCAACGCTGTTTTTATGTCCCGTTCAGGCTTTATTTAGACCGCCGCTGGTCTCAGCAAATGCGTTTTACGCAATGCGCAACAGACCTGCAGGTGGCACAAGCCAAGTTTGGTTTGGCGATGGCCCAGCGCTTGGTTGAGGGTCATCGGATTCGGCTCAGTGAACAAGCCCATTGTTCGGTCGATCTTGAGCTGAACCGCGTCAGTTTTCATGAAGGCTTTTGGGCTCTGTCTGTCAAGGACAGCCAGGGACAAGCACTGTTCAACATGAGTTTTGGGTTTTTGAGCCACAACACAGTTCTGATTGCCTCGGTACAGGGCGTTCGGGGTGACACGGGCTGCAATCTTGAGACCATACAGTCCATCACCAAGCAAAACCATGGACTGCGCCCGCATCACCTGTTGCTGAATATCTTCCAGATAGCCTGCGCTGATTGGGGTATCACAGACATTCGCGGCATTGACCCTGAGCATCAGGTCAAAAAGCGGCGAAACACGGGCAAGCAAGGGTTCACGTTTGACTACCGTGAGTTCTGGACAGAGTTAGGCGCGACACAACTTACCGATGACGATTGGCAGCTGCCAAGCCGGCCACAGCGCCGTGCAGTAGAAGACATTCCATCGCGCAAGCGGGCCCTGTACCGCAAGCGTTACGCTTGGCTCGACGATGTAGCCACTGGGGTTACGACGAATTTTCTGGCCCGGACTTGCAATAACTCCGCTGCCACAGACACCGCAATCACCTCGGGCTCTTTGCCCCCAATGCCGGGCACGCCTATCGGGCAGGTGACATGCGCAAGTTCTTCAGGGCTGTAGCCCCGGGCTTCTAGGCGGTGCCGAAAGGTCGCCCATTTGGTCTTGCTGCCAATCAGGCCGATGTAGGGTAAGTCTTGCTGTGTGCGTTGCCGCGCCAGACACTGGGTCAACACATCGAGGTCTTCGGCGTGGCTGAAACTCATGATGAGAACGCAGGACCCCGGCACCAAGTCTTTCACCGCAGCCTGCACCGGCTCGGAGTGTTCGCAGACCACATGCGTTGGCAAACCGATGGGGAAAATACCTTCGCGGCTGTCGATCCAATGCAGGGCCACCGGCAAACGCGCCAACACCTCGGCCAGCGCATGGCCCACGTGGCCACCACCAAACAGCACCACCGGCAGGCGCTCAACATCCAAGCGTTGGCGCAGTTTTGACGCGTCTGCTGCAGTCGAGTGTTCAATCCGCAGATGCACCACGCCGCCGCAGCATTGACCCAAGGAGGGGCCGAGGGCCAAGCGCATTGTCTCGGCTGGTTTGTCAGTGCCTGCTGCCTTCAGCAACGCTCGCGCCCGGGCAATGCCTTCAAATTCTAGGTGCCCACCGCCAATGGTGCCGACCAAGGCGTCCGCAAAAACGCCCATCCACGCACCGGCATCACGCGGCGCAGAACCTTCGGTGGCATGCACCTGCACCAGCACCGCCGGTTCGCTGGCGAGTCGCGCCAAGAACAACTCAGCGAACGGTGACATAAGCCTGACCTTGTGCCTTAATTTGTGACTTACTTCGCGCCCGGGGTCAGCTGCGTGATGCCGCCCATGTAGGGTTGCAATGCCGCCGGAACATCGACGCTGCCGTCTTCGCGCTGGTAGTTCTCTAACACCGCCACCAAGGTGCGGCCAACCGCCAGACCGGAACCGTTGAGGGTGTGGACGAACTCGTTTTTGCCCTGCGCATTTTTGAAACGCGCTTGCAAACGACGGGCTTGGAAGGCTTCGCAATTAGAGATCGAGCTGATCTCGCGGTAGGTGTTTTGTCCCGGCAGCCAGACTTCCAGGTCGTAGGTCTTGGTCGAGCCGAAACCCATGTCGCCAGTGCACAGCAACATGACGCGGTACGGCAAGCCGAGCGCTTGCAGCACGGCTTCGGCGTGGCCGGTCATGTCTTCAAGCGCTTCATAGCTTTTCTCAGGATGGACGATTTGCACCATCTCGACTTTGTCGAACTGGTGCTGGCGAATCATGCCGCGCGTGTCGCGGCCGTAGCTGCCGGCTTCGGAGCGAAAACACGGCGTGTGCGCGGTGAGCTTGATCGGTAAATCACCTTCCGCGACGATTTCGTCGCGGAGCAAGTTGGTCAGCGGCACTTCGGAGGTTGGGATCAAATACAACGCGGCGTTCTCGGCTTCGCCTTCTTGACCGCCTTTTTTGGCCGCGAACAAGTCTTCTTCAAACTTTGGCAGTTGGCCAGTGCCGCGCAGCGAATCAGCGTTGACGATGTAGGGCACATAGCATTCGGTGTAGCCATGTTGGCCGGTCTGCAAGTCCAGCATGAACTGCGACAGCGCGCGGTGCAGTTTGGCCAACGGGCCTTTCATCACCGTGAAGCGCGAGCCGGTGAGCTTGGTGCCGGCGGCAAAGTCCAGCCCCAGCGGCTCGCCCACATCGACGTGGTCTTTGGCCGCAAAAGCCAACGCTGCAGGCACGCCGCCCAAGCCTTGCGCTGGCGTCCACTTACGCACTTCGACGTTGCCAGCTTCGCCAGCGCCTTCGGGCACGCTGGTGTGCGGCAAATTAGGCACCGCCAGCAGCAGCGCTTGCATCTCAGTCTGGATCTGTTCGAGGCGCTGCGCCGTGCTGTCAAGTTCGGCTTTGAAAGT
>CANFZL010000054.1 GCA_947451205.1 Comamonadaceae bacterium | reverse complement strand
TGAATCAGCTGCGCCAAGTCTTCGATGGAGTAAATGTCGTGGTGCGGTGGTGGCGAAATCAGACCCACACCCGGCACCGAGTACCGCAGTGAACCGATGTATTCCGAAACCTTGCCGCCGGGCAACTGGCCGCCCTCGCCGGGCTTCGCGCCCTGCGCCATCTTGATCTGAATCTGATCAGCTGAGACCAAATATTCAGCCGTCACACCAAAGCGGCCTGAAGCGACCTGCTTGATTTTGGAACGGAGCGAGTCACCGTCTTGCAAAGGCATGTCGACTTCGACAACGCTCTCTCCAATCACGCTTTTCAGCGTCTGGCCTTGCTTGATCGGGATGCCTTTGAGTTCTTGACGGTAACGGTTGGGGTCTTCTCCGCCCTCGCCCGTGTTGCTCTTGCCGCCGATGCGGTTCATGGCCACAGCCAGCGTGGCATGCGCCTCGGTGCTGATGGAGCCGAGTGACATGGCGCCGGTGGCAAAACGCTTGACGATCTCTTTGGCAGACTCGACCTCGTCGATCGGGATGGCTTTGGATGGATCGATCTTGAATTCGAACATGCCGCGCAGCGTCATGTGGCGACGGTTCTGGTCGTTGATCAGCTGCGCGTATTCCTTGTAGGTGCTCCAGTTGTTGGCGCGCGTGGCGTGTTGCAACTTGGCAATCGCGTCGGGCGTCCACATGTGGTTTTCACCGCGCACACGCCAAGCGTATTCACCGCCAGTGTCTAGCATGTTGGTCAACACGGGGTCGTCGCCAAAGGCGGCGCGGTGCATGCGCAAGGCTTCTTCGGCAATTTCAAAAATACCCATGCCTTCGACTTGGCTGGCCGTGCCGGTGAAGTACTTGTCGATGGTGGCGCGGTTCAGGCCGATGGCTTCAAACAGCTGCGCACCGCAGTAACTCATGTAAGTCGAGACGCCCATTTTGGACATGATTTTCGACAAGCCCTTGCCAATCGCTTTGGTGTAGTTGTAAACCGCTTTTTCAGCGGTGAGCTCGCCCGGCAAACCGGCGGCCATCTCGGCCAGCGTTTCAATCGCGAGGTAAGGATGAACGGCTTCAGCGCCGTAACCCGCCAGCACGGCGAAGTGATGAATTTCACGGGCAGAACCGGTTTCAACCACCAAGCCGGCCGTGGTGCGCAGACCTTCTCTGACCAAGTGCTGGTGCACCGCCGACAAGGCCAGCGCAGCCGGAATGGCGACCTGCGTTGGGCTGACAGCGCGGTCACTGACGATCAAGATGTTTTTGCCACTTTTGATCGCGTCCACAGCTTCAGCGCACATCGAGGCCAGCTTGGCTTCAACACCCTCATGGCCCCAGTCCAGTGGGTAGGTGATGTCCAGCGTGTAGCTTTTGAATTTGCCTTGCGTGTGGGCTTCGATGTCACGCAGTTTCTGCATGTCGGCGTTATCGAGCACCGGCTGACTGACCTCTAACCGCATCGGCGGGTTCACCTGGTTGATGTCCAGCAAGTTCGGCTTGGGGCCAACAAAAGACACCAGCGACATGACGATGGCTTCGCGGATCGGGTCGATCGGCGGGTTGGTCACCTGGGCAAACAACTGCTTGAAGTAGTTGTACAGCGGCTTGTCTTTGTTGGACAGCACGGCCAGCGGGCTGTCATTGCCCATAGAGCCCGTGGCTTCTTCGCCATTGATGGCCATTGGCGACATCAAAAATTTGATGTCTTCTTGGGTGTAGCCAAAAGCCTGTTGACGATCCAGCAGGGAGACCCTTGATTCAGCTATAACCGTGCTCAGCGTTCCGCCGGCAGCCGCAGCGGTCACGTCAGCGAGCTTAATGCGCAGGTTCTCAATCCACTGCTTGTAAGGCTTGCTGTGCGACAGCGTGGCCTTGATCTCTTCGTCGTCGACCATGCGCCCTTGCTCGAGGTCAATCAAGAACATCTTACCGGGCTGCAGACGCCATTTGCGAATGATCTTGTGCTCAGGGACGGGCAACACGCCAGACTCTGAAGCCATGATGACCAAGTCATCATCAGTGACGCAGTAGCGCGATGGGCGCAGGCCGTTGCGGTCCAGCGTGGCGCCGATTTGACGACCGTCGGTGAAGACGATAGACGCGGGGCCGTCCCACGGCTCCATCATGGCGGCGTGGTATTCATAAAACGCTTTGCGGCGCTCGTCCATGGTGGCGTGCTGCTCCCATGGCTCAGGAATCATCATCATCACGGCCTGGCTGATCGGGTAACCAGCCATCGTCAAGAGCTCAAGGCAGTTGTCAAAAGTAGCGGTGTCGGACTGGTCGGCAAAGCTGATCGGGTAGAGCTTTTGCAAGTCTGCACCCAGCACGGGGGACGACATCACGCCTTCGCGGGCCTTCATCCAGTTGTAGTTGCCCTTGACGGTGTTGATCTCGCCGTTGTGGGCGACGTAGCGGTAAGGGTGCGCCAGCGGCCATTCAGGGAACGTGTTAGTAGAGAAACGCTGGTGCACCAGACCCAAGGCCGACACGCAACGCACATCGCTCAGGTCTTTGAAGTAAACCCCGACTTGGTCGGCCAACAGCAAGCCTTTGTAAACCACCGTGCGGCTGGACATGCTCGGCACATAATATTCTTTGCTGTGGGTCAGCTTGAGGTTTTGAATCGCCCGGCTGGCGGTTTTGCGTATCACGTACAGCTTGCGCTCGAGCGCGTCCTGCACAATCACGTCGTTGCCACGGCCAATGAAAATCTGGCGCAGGATGGGTTCTTTTTCGCGCACGGTCGGCGACATCGGCATGTCCCGGTTGACCGGCACGTCGCGCCAGCCCAACATGACTTGGCCTTCGAGGCGAACAGCGCGTTCCATGGCTTGCTCGCAAGCCAGACGGGAAGCGTGCTCTTTCGGCAAAAACACCATGCCAACGCCGTATTCGCCAGGCGGCGGCAGCTCAATGCCCTGCAAAGCCATTTCTTCGCGGTACAGCGCATCCGGCAGCTGAATCAAAATGCCCGCGCCATCGCCCATCAATTTGTCAGCGCCAACAGCGCCCCGGTGGTCCAGGTTTTCGAGGATCTTCAGACCCTGCTGCACGATGGCATGGCTCTTGTGGCCTTTGATGTGTGCGACAAAGCCAACACCACAAGCGTCATGCTCGTTGTGGCCTGAGTACAAACCGTGTTGTTCAAAATCCTTGATTTCAGCAGCCGTGGTCATGGCAATCCCCATCCAAAACAGTCAATAAAAATCCGAACAGCGAGCATAGTCGACAGCAACAATAATGCCAAACAAAATAAATGGGGTCAGATTCCATTTATTTATCCATCGCTCATTATTTAAATTAATTAGGGACAGATTAAAAGTAATTCTAAGGACTATAAACCAGGCGTGTCAGGGTTGTCGGGAAGTCTGGGTCTGCCGCGTTTTCCGGGTGTGATGCGACGCGTTGTTCCCTCTTGTAAGGCCTTCAAAAACGGCGCAGAGCCTAACGCCCAACCCGTCAGAGCGGTGTGCGTCAGGGCGTCCTGCTGCTGAGGCGAAATGCCTGCGCGCACCAGTTCTCGGTAGGCCGCCTCACGCGCAAACGGCGTGTTGCCAAGGTTCCAAAGCAGTGCATGCGGCGTCACCAATTTGTCCACGCCTTGTCCAATACAGTGCCTGTGGCTAGACCACGGGTAATGTGCCGGCTCTGCCACCATGCCAGCGCGGACAGGATTGAGATCGATGTAGACCATGCAGGCCAGCAAATAGCGGTCGGTTTCAATCAGGGTCGATTTGTAGCGACCTTCCCACAAAGTACCGCTACGGCCATGTCGGTTGTTGAAGTACCGAACATAGCTGCGGCCCAGCGCCTGCATGAGTCGTGGCAGGCCGTCCTGGGAGGCAGGCGTGACCAACAAGTGAAAGTGGTTGTCCATCAGCACATAGGCGTGCAGCGCGACTTTAAAGCGGGCCGCCTGCTCGGCCAGCAGCGCCAACCAGTGCAGCCGGTCGGCGTCGTCCAGCACGATCGGCTGGCGGTTGTTGCCACGCTGGATCACATGGTGCGGACAACCGGGGACAGTGAGGCGGGGTTGGCGGGCCATGGTCGTTGGACAGACTTATCGGGTATCGGACCTAGAGCAGCTTACGCCCGGTCAGCCGCTCATGCTCGCGTCCGGCAAAACGGTCGGTCATGCCGGCAATGTAGTCGGCCACCGCGCGGGCTGCATCCGGCCTAGCGGCGTGTTCCGGTGGCATTTCAGACGGCTGCGCTGAATATGACTCAAACAGCTCACGCACCACGATTTGAGCCAAACCGGTCATCTGCATCACCTGCGGATGCCGGTACAGCTGCGCAAACAAAAACTGCTTCAAGGCCGTTGATTGCGCGTGCATGGCGGGGCTGAAACGCAGCAAGGGACCGGCCAAACGAGCCTCGTCAGCACTCGCTGGCGCCGCTTGGCTCAACGCTTGACCTGTGGCCGCGATCACGTCATAGACCTGCGCACTGAGCATGCGACGGATGGTTTCATACAGCAAGCGACGCGCTCGCGTGGGCTCGGCCAGGTCGGAAAACTCAGCCAGCGCCTCAATGCGATAGCGCTCAAACAGCTCGACTGACTGCAGTTGCACCATGGTGATCAGGCCGGAGCGCACGCCGTCGTCAATGTCATGCGCGTTATAGGCGATGGCGTCGGCCAGATTGCACAGCTGCGCTTCTAAGCTCGGCTGACTGCGGACTAAAAATCGCCGCCCCACACCGCCCGGCTCTAGCGCCTCAATCAGCTCGGCATTGCGGCGCGAGCAGTGCTTGAGAATGCCTTCGCGGGTTTCAAAGGTCAGGTTCAGGCCGTCATAAGCCGGGTAGCGTTCTTCAAGCTGGTCGACCACCCGCAGACTCTGCAAATTATGCTCAAACCCGCCATGCGCTGCCATGCAGTCATTCAGCGCATCTTGCCCGGCGTGACCAAAAGGCGTGTGACCCAGGTCATGCGCCAGCGCCACCGCCTCCACCAAGTCCTCGTTCAAACCCAAAGGCCGGGCGATCGAGCGGCTCAGCTGTGCGACTTCCAGCGAATGTGTCAGGCGCGTGCGAAACAAGTCACCTTCGTGGTTCAAAAAAACCTGCGTCTTGTAGACCAAGCGCCGAAAAGCTGTTGAATGAACGATGCGGTCACGGTCGCGCTGAAAGTCAGTTCGCGTCGGTGCGACAGATTCAGCATAGCGACGGCCACGTGTTTTGGAAGGCTCAGAAGCGTAGGCGGCAAGAATCATGTTTGAACGGCGACTCAGACCGGCGTGCAGCAGGCGTCGATGACTTCGCGCACCAGCGCATCGGGCGCGCTGGTCACGGCGGCATGGCCAGGACCGTCAATGACGACGAACTTGATCGCGCCAGCTTCGGCTTTTTTATCGACTTGCATCAGCGCCATGTAGCGGCCGGGGTTGTCAATGGCGTCGAGCTGCGGGCCGACCGTCGGCAAGCCAGCGCGCTCGACCAAGCGGCGCAGACGCGCCACCAAAGCGGCATCAATCAAACCGAGCCGCTGCGACAACTCTGCCGCCATGACCATGCCGCAACCGACGCCTTCGCCGTGCAGCCAAGCGCCATAACCCATGCCCGACTCGATGGCGTGACCGAAGGTGTGACCGTAATTCAAGATCGCCCGCAGACCCGCTTCGCGCTCGTCCTGACCCACCACAAAAGCCTTGATTTCGCAGCTGCGCTTGACGGCGTGCGCCAGCGCGGCACTGTCGCCCGCGCGCAAGTCATCGATGTGGGTTTCGATCCAGTCCAGAAAATCCATGTCAGCGATCGGGCCGTACTTGATGATCTCGGCCAAGCCCGCGCTGAGTTCACGCGGCGGCAAAGTAGCCAGTACATCCAGGTCGCAAATGACACGCTGCGGCTGGTAAAAAGCGCCAATCATGTTCTTGCCCAGCGGGTGGTTGATGGCGGTTTTACCGCCCACCGATGAGTCCACCTGCGCCAGCAAAGTCGTCGGAATTTGTACAAAAGGCACGCCGCGCATGTAGCTGGCCGCCGCAAATCCGGTCATGTCGCCGACCACGCCGCCGCCCAAGGCAAACAAAACCGTCTTGCGGTCGCAGTTGTTTTCCAGCAAGGCGTCAAAAATAAGTTGCAGCGTGGGCCAATCTTTGTAGACTTCGCCGTCTGGCAAATTGACCAGCAAGACTTTGCCGTAATGCGTCTTCAGCGCGGCCTGCAATTGCGCAGCATAAAGGGGCGCTACCGTGGTGTTGGAGACGATCAGCGCGGTGCTGGCCCGCGGGAGTCCGGCATAAGTTTCGGGGCGGCCCAAGAGTTGGCTGCCAATCAGAATGTCGTAAGAACGCTCGGCGAGCTCAATGCGCACCTGCTGCGTGATGGGGGAATGTGGCTTGGAAAGTGGAACGGTTTGCATGGCGCCAAGTGTATCGGCCACGCGTTCAAGCCTGTGGCGGCTCCCAAGCTTCCAGCTTGAGCTCCAGCATGATGGCACTGACCAGACTGGCCACCGACGGACGGCCGGTTTCGATGACGTGGTGCGCTGTCTCACGGTACAAGGGATCGCGCGCCACATATAACTCTTTGAGGCGCACCAAGGGGTCGGCAACCTGTAACAAGGGGCGATTTTGGTCGTGGCGCAAGCGCCTAAAGACCTCTTCAGGTGCAGAATGCAGATAGACCGTGGTGGTTCGAGCATGCAGATGCTGGCGATTGAAAGGACGCAACACTGCGCCGCCGCCGGTCGACAAGACGCAGCTCTCGCCTTGCGTCAACTCATCGATCACCGCCTCTTCAAGGTCGCGAAAAGCCGGTTCCCCTTCACGCTCAAAAAATTCGCGAATGGAAGAACCAATGCGGTGCTCAATGACATGGTCTGAGTCGATAAAACGGCAACCGATCCGTCTGGCCAGTTGACGGCCGACCGTTGATTTTCCGGAGCCGGGCAAGCCGACACAGGCAATTCGTTGCGGTTTCGAGTTCACTTGAATGAAAATTTATCTGATTTAGGGTCGAAAAAGGGCGCTCGCAAGTCTGCAAACACACCCATACCGAAAGATGGAGAGCATAACCTTGGCCAAGCGGCCGGTGCGCGTCGCTTCAGGGCTGCTTCAAAAAATCCGGCCGATCTGCCGCAAGCGGACCCAACGCACCATTCAAGCCGGCTTCAGGCAACAGTCGAGGGGTGATGAACACCAACATTTCCGACTTGCTAGAACTGCGGCTTCGACTTCTGAACAAGGCCCCAACAAAAGGTAAGTCACCGAGCAGCGGAACCTTGGTGACATCTTCACGCTCGGTTTGCTCGAAAATACCACCGATGGCAACCGTACCGCCGTTTTCGACCAAGACCTGGGTTTGCACATGCTTGGTGTCGATGGCAAACCCATTGGATGTGACGCGGCCAACACTGTCTTTGGTCACGTCGAGGCTCAAAATAATATTGCCTTCTGGCGTGATCTGCGGTGTGACCTCCAACTTCAAGCTGGCCCTTCGCCATTGAATAGACGGTGCCACAGTGGGTGTACCACCCGTTTGGTAAGGCAGCTCAGTGCCCTGTTCAATCAGCGCTTTCACCTGATCCGTCGTGACGATGCGCGGACTGGAAATCACCTTGCCCTTACCGTCTGCTTCCATCGCCGAAATTTCAAGATTTAACATCCGGGTGAGCGAAGAATTGAACAGTGAAACAGCAAAGGTCGCAGCGGGAAAACCGTTCAGCGCCGTTGCTGGGAAATTAACGAAGTCACCTGCCGTTGTTCCAAAATTCCCACCCAATACCTGTGCGGTACCCGCCGCCATATCGGGCGCCACATAGCTGGCACCAAACTGCGTGTTGCGGCCGCCGTTCAAGGTGATCGGACGGCCACCCAGGCGGACACCGATAGACCGACCAAAAGAATCCGAAGCTTCGACGATACGCGCCTCAATCAAGACCTGCCTGACTGGAATGTCGAGCTGGCGGATCAAACCTTGCACCTGCGTCAGCTTGGACGGAATATCGGTCACAAAAATCTGATTGGTCCGGACATCAGCCATCACACTTCCGCGGGGCGACAAGATACGAGTGACACTGGTCCCCACACCCGCGCCTGCCCCGACACCCCCCATCAAGTTCCGCGACACTTCAATCGCTTTGGCGTAGTTCAATCGAAACTCTTCTGTTCGAGTCGGCTCAATCACCTGCAAAGCTTGCTGCGCTTGAAGGTCTGCCTTGGTGTGAGCGGCGTGCTCCTCTTTTGGCGCAATGTGCAAAATGCTACCGTTTTGTCGCACCCCCAAGCCGCGCGACGTCAAAATAATCTCCAGAGCCTGTTGCCAAGGAACCTCTTTCAAGCGCAAAGTCACCGCGCCCGAGACACTGTCAGAGACCACCATATTCAAACCCGTGAAGTCGGCCATGACCTGCAGCAAGGCACGGATTTCAATATTTTGAAAATTCAAGGTGATGAGGTCTGCGCTTGGGTCGACGGTATCCAAGGTTCGAACCGGTGCTTGAACAAGCGCTTTAACGGCAACAGGCATTGCGTTTTGAGCCTGAACTGTGGGACACACGACAACACCACAAAGTCCCAGCACCCCAAAAACGAACGAAAAAATGCGGACCCCGTTTCGCTTTGGAAGCGTTGCTTTCATCATGGCTCCGCCACCAATGCCAAGCTGACGATACGCTCGATCGGCTGACCGGCTGTATCTAGCGCAGTTTCTCGAAGCACCAAACCAGAGAGCGTTATAGCAGTGATGCGTCCTTGATCTTGACCGAGTCGGTCACCAACTCGGGCTGGGTAAATCAAGCCATTGACACGCAGAAGCGCCAAGGGCTGACCACCTTTATGCAAACTGCCGACCAGCCGCATGCCAGCCAACGGAGAGGAGTCCAGCGGCAGCGTGGGTCGTCTCGATTTGGCAGACGACAAGGGTATTTTGGCTGCCAGCGCATCCGCAACTGATTCAATGCGCAACAACCTTAGACCACTGAACGGCTCAACGCCTTTGGGTTTCGTAGAGACCGTCGCAGATGCATCAACAGGTAAAATTTCAGGAACTACCTGCTCTGTTAGCGCTACCGGTTTATGTCGAATTCGCTCGTTTTGCATCCAGCCTTGCAGGCCATCGTCACGCTCTGTTTCAGCGCAGCCAATCAGCACCATAGGAACCAAAAATGCGGCCAGTGCGCGACATAACGTCACCCTGCCTAAAACCCATACCTTGTATATTTTCAAGGTGACACCTTTGCATCGTTCGCGTTTGGCAACATATTGAGGGGCCGCAAGGTGCGGACGATGGCATCCATCGACAGCGCGCCATCTTTCGACGGTACCAACGTGAAACTCTGGATCGAAACCAACCAATTGAAGTCAGCAAGTTCCGCAGCAAAACCCGCCAAGTCTTGATACCGGCCATTCACACGAAGGGCTATGTTCTGCTGTACGTACGGCAACTGACGACTCATCTCGGCTGGCCGCATCAGTTCGTAGCGTAGGTGATGAGCCCTAGCAGCGCGGCTCATATCGGCCCAAAAAATAGCCGTCTCATTCGGTCCTGGCAATTGCTTTTCAAGCAGTGCAAGCCGCAGCTCCAAGCGGGAATGCTTAATTTGCAAGCTTTCTAGCGGCGCAGTGCGAATCAATTTGGCACTGAACTCCGCTCGCAGCCGCGCATGGGTCTCTTGAGCGAACCGAACCTCTTGACGAAGCTCAGACAACCAGAGCGGCCAAAGAAGTCCGAAAAATGCCAAGCAAACACAGATGTACAGCACTTGACGCAACCAAGCCGGCCAAGTCATCGCCGCATCACGATGGAGGCCCTGAATCACGCTCCACAGTTCATGTAGTTGAGTCTGCATACGCTATGGACCCACGACTCAGCGGGCTCCAGAAGGATGCTGCGAAACGTCAAAATCTACTGGCTGCTTGATGTGTTTGAGCAGCGCTCGCATAGCAAAGGTCATCCCCATCAACGCCAGGTCATCCTTGCTCAATGCAGCACTCGTTACCTCGATTAACTCGGCCTGTGCAAGCCATTGACTTTCAAGTGAAATTCGGTTCAAAAAATCAAACACTTGTTCGTTCGTTCGCGCTACGCCTTGGATGCTGACCTTGTCGCCGTCCTGTTTTATTGCCGTCAGATACAAACCGTCAGGCAGGTTCGCAGCCACCTCCTGCAGCCAAACCGCCGACCTTTTGCCCTCGTTCCGCAATGTCTGAAGCGTTGTGCCCCGAAGATTCAACCGAACAATATCCGCGTCAAGCAGGGTCATTTTTTTGAGCACCTTATCGAGGGCTGAAATTTCATTCTTCAATAGGCTGTTGTCTGAGTTTTGAGCCGTCAGTTGCCACCCGATCCAGACACTTGAGCCCGCCCCCAACACCAGCCCCAGAAAGGCAGCCACTGCCAACGATGTTGCAAACTTTTTACGCTTGCGGGCCAAATTCCACTTGCGATGTGGCAAAAAATTGATCAACATAATCCGTGAAATCGCCGCAATGCCAAACCACAGGCCGTCAACATACCAGCCCGCTCTGCATACTGAGGGGCACAGCCCTGTAGTGCAGCGCCCAGCTGCATGCCCCTGAATGGGTCGACCACCACGCAGTCTGAAAAAGTCCTTCGTTTGATGGCGTCTTGCAATCCGTGAAGCGCCGACAAGCCACCTCCCAAGAAGACGGCGTCAATCTTTCGAAAAGCTGAAGTCGAAAGAAAGGAGAACAAGTCACTGGCAAGCCCGTCAGCCAATGCATCGATGAGCGCTTGCAACTCAGTTGGCTCATCATCGAGCAACAAGCCCTTGCCTTTTTGATTTTCGGCACCCGTCACATTCAGCGCGACTCCTTTCACGATGAGCTTGCTCAGCAGTGCACTATCCACTGGCATGCGTGCCACATGAACCATCTCGCCTTGATGGGTCACGTGCAAACTTGCACCCTCGGTACCGACTTGAACAAGCCCAAGGACCGGATTTTCCAGCGCCTCAAGCCGGGCGCTGATCAGTCGACCTGCTGCCAACATGGACGCATCGGCCTCAACATCCAGAACGACGGGTGTCAGACCGGCTGACTCCGCCAACCCCAACCGGTCCTGCACTTTCTCTTGACTGACTGCAGCAATCAAAATCGCCATGGTTGCGCCATGCCCCTGCGTCTTGACTCGTCCTTGAACCGTGTAATCAATGCGCATGTCAGCCACTGAACGGCCGCTCAGTCGCGCCACTTCAGCCTCGACTTGGCGCAGCAGTTCGGCTTCACCGAATTCTGAGGGGATTAGAATTTTTGTCATGATCACTGCCGAGTCCGGCATGGCCAGCGCCACTTCACGGGTGGCGCTGCCACTGGCTTTGACCAACCGTCTTAGCGCAGCAGCGACTTCATCAAATTGCTCAATGTGACCCGCCACAATCCAACCAGCCTGTAGCGGCTCCACAATACAGCGCTCCAGAACCAGTCTGGAACTGTCATCCTGAGCCAGTTCTACCCATTTCAGACTGGTCGCGGACAAATCCAAACCAATCAGCGGCTTGGGCTTTGACTTGAAAAGCCGCCTCAAAAGAAAACCAAAGTTTTTTTCATGGATGACAGTATCGTCAAATTGTAATATTTTGTTCAGTATTTATTACATTGATTACAACTTAACAATCTAATCGCATGCTAATAACATCTGAAGACACCTTGGACTGACGAGCGTTTTTATAATGTTCGGCTGTCCTAAGATCGAACGCATGCTTCCAAAAAATTCAAACGCTAAAACTTCTGCCAATTCGCCAGACAGCCCGCGCCATGTCGCAGTCCGACTGTTTTTATGGGCGAGCGGCTTGGCCGTCGCTGGCGGACTGAGCTTGCTGTTGGTGATTGCTGTCGCTTTGTCAGTGGCCTACCCTAATTTGCCGGACATTTCTGACTTGTCAACCTACCGGCCCAAACTACCGATGCGCGTGTTCGCCGCCGACGGTGCGTTGATTGGCGAATTTGGTGAAGAGCGGCGCAGCCTAACGCCCATCAAAGACATCCCACAAGTCATGAAAGACGCCGTGTTGGCGATTGAAGATGCGCGCTTTTTTCAGCATGGCGGCGTCGATTATCTGGGGGTGATTCGGGCCGGTTTAGCCAACTTCGGGCGTTCCAAAAGTCAGGGAGCGTCAACCATCACCATGCAGGTTGCGCGCAACGTGTACTTGTCGGCCGAGAAGAGCTACACCCGCAAGATTTACGAAATTTTGCTGACCTTCAAGCTTGAACATGTGTTGACCAAGAATCAGATTCTTGAGATTTACATGAACCAAATCTATCTGGGTCAACGGGCGTATGGTTTTGCCGCCGCGTCAGAGACTTATTTCGGTAAACCGCTAAAAGACATCAGTATTGCCGAAGCAGCGATGCTGGCAGGCTTGCCTAAAGCACCTTCCGCCAACAACCCAATCAGTAATTTGCCTCGGGCGCGAGCGCGCCAGCAATACATCATTGAGCGCATGGCGGAAAACAACTTCATCACCAGCGCGCAGGCTGTTGCGGCAAAAAAAGAGGAACTGAAAATTCGACGCGGCGGCAATGACGGTCGTGTCCATGCAGAGTTCATTGCAGAGACTGTGCGTCAACTGGTGTTCAGCCAGTATGGCGACAGCACTTACACCCGTGGACTCAACGTCTACACCACCGTCTCGTCGGTTGACCAGACTGCCGCTTACAAGGCGCTTCGCAAAGGCATCATGGATTTTGAGCGGCGCCAAGTTTATCGCGGACCAGAAAAGTTCCTGACTTTGTCGACTGATTCCAAAGAGGCCGAAGATGAGATTGATGATGCGCTGGCCGACAGCCCGGACAACGGCGATGTGATGTCTGCGGTCGTTCTAGAAGCTTCCCCGAAAAAAATCACTGCCTTACGGCAAAACGGCGAGTCAGTCGAGATCACCGGCGATGGCTTGAAGCCGGCCCAATCGGGCTTGAGTGACAAAGCGCCAGCCAACATCAGGCTACGCCGGGGCGCTCTGATACGCGTCGCCAAAACCGAAAAGAACACGTGGGAAATAACGCAGTTGCCTGAAGTCGAGGGCGCATTCGTAGCGCTAGACCCACGCGACGGGGCCATTCGCGCACTGGTCGGCGGCTTTGACTACGACAAAAACAAGTACAACCATGCAACGCAAGCTTGGCGCCAGCCGGGTTCCAGCTTCAAGCCGTTTATTTATTCAGCAGCGCTTGAAAAAGGCTTCACGCC
>CANFZL010000053.1 GCA_947451205.1 Comamonadaceae bacterium | reverse complement strand
TGGGAAAAAATGCGCTTAGAAAAAGGCCAGCGTCCGCCACTGACGGACGCACAGCGCGCAGCCAAGCCGCCAGTGTCACATCCGATCTTCATGACCCACCCGATCACCGGCAAAAAAGTGCTCTACGCGAACCCGGGTTATTCGATGCGTATCAACGAACTGCCGCAAGCTGAAAGCGACGATATCTTGGCGTTTTTGTTCAAGCACCAGTTGCAGGAAAAATACCAGTACCGCCACCGCTGGAGCGTTGGCGACGTGTTGATGTGGGACAACATGGGCACACTGCACAACGCTGTGCCCGACTACCGGCCCGACGAACACCGCTACATCAAGCGCTGCCAAGTCATGGCCAATCGCTATTTTGAAAATGCGGCCGCATGAAAGTCATCAGCTACCGTAAAGGCAACAGCCCGGTACTGACCGGTGTTGTCGTCGAGCAAGGCGTGCTGGACATCAGCGCGTGGGCGGCTGAACTTGCACCATCAACGGAGGCAGTGAGCCGCAATGCTGCAGCAGGTATTGATGCCCCAGCCGGCGGCATTTTGCGCTGGCTGCAGTCAGGCAGCGGAGCCATCGGCGCGCTGACCGAACATGTACGCGCCGTATTGCTCAAGCCCGGTACTCAGTTTGAAAAACTTGACACCCTGCACTTGTATGCGCCCGTGCCACGGCCCGGAAAAATCATCGGGGTTGGCCGTAATTACGCAGACCACGCGAAAGAAACCGGCGTTGCGCCGTTCGAGAATCCACGCATCATTTTCAAAGTGTCGTCGTCTATCGCTGCACCGGGTGCTCCCGTGTCTCGACCAGCCTCGGTCGCCAAGATGGACTTCGAAGTCGAGCTGGCTGTTGTGATCGGCGGCTATGGCAAAGATGTGCCCGAATCAGAAGCCTTGTCGCTGGTAGCGGGCTACACGGTTTTGAACGACTTGAGCGCCCGCGAATTTCAGTTTGACATCGCGCAAGCGCAAACCACCTTCGCCAAAAGCATGGACGGCTTTGCGCCCATGGGACCGTGGCTGGTGACGCGCGACGAGATTGCCGATCCCCAAAAGCTGGAAGTTTTTTGCTGGTTGAACGGCACACAGATGCAGCACGGCCACACTTCCGACATGCTGTTTCCGGTAGCCACGCTGATTGCCTATGTGTCGCGCTTCATGACGCTCGAACCCGGGGACATCATCGGCACCGGAACACCCGCCGGCATTGGTGCATTCCGGCAACCGCCGGTATATTTGCAGCCGGGCGATGAACTGCGCTTAGAAGTCAGCCAAGTCGGTGCGATGACGCATCTGGTTGCCTGAAACCGCTCGCTCAAGAAACATTTTCGACCTCACTATAAAAGAGACAACATGAAAAAATCCCTGTTCACACTCGTCGCGGTTGCCGCGCTCAGCGCCGTCACTGGCGCAGCCCTAGCCCAAAATGTCTATCCATCAAAGCCCGTGCGTTTGGTGGTTGGCTTTGCAGCAGGCGGACCCACCGACGTCATCGCCCGCGTGTTGGCGAGGGACATGTCGATCACCTTGGGGCAGACCGTCCTCGTCGACAACAAGGCCGGTGCCAGCTCGATGATCGGCACCCGCGAAGTGCGCAACGCACCGGCTGACGGCTACACCTTGCTGTTTTCGTCGCTCGGCATGAACGTCAACCCGCTCCTGCTCGGCGAGATGGCCGGCTACAACCCAAAGACAGATTTCGCACCCATCTCCAACGCGGCCAACTTGCCACTGGTGGCGGTCAACGCCTATGACTCTCCGATCAAAAGCATGGCGGAGCTCCTCAAACTAGCCCGCAGCAAACCTGAAGCCGTGACATTCGCGTCCTCTGGAACAGGCGGCTCGGGCCACTTGGCGTCAGAACTGCTGGCCACGCAAGCCAAAGCCAAAATGCTGCATGTGCCTTACAAAGGCAATGGCCCGGCGCTGCTGGAAGTGATGGCTGGCCGCGTCGACTACATGTTTTATCCAGTCATCGGCATTGCTGAAAACGTCGCCTCTAAACGCCTGCAAATTTTGGCCGTAGGCACCGCCAAACGCCTGCCGCAGTTCCCCAATGTGCCCACCATGTCTGAAGTCGGCTTCCCCGGTTTTGAAGAAACTGCACCCTGGGTCGGCATGCTGGCACCAGCCAAAACCCCACAAGCAATCATCAATAAACTGCATGACGCCATGACCAAGGCCTTGGCCAAACCAGACGTCAGAGCACAACTTGAAAGGCTGGGCGCAGTGATCGTCGGCGACACGCCGACTGAATTCGCAGCCTTCCTGAAGCGCGACCACGAGCGTTGGGCCGCGGTGATCAAGGCTGCCGACATCAAGCCAGAAGCCAACTAAGTCGTCACTGCCGGAGTCACTGTGTCCACCGTATCCAAAGCCTTTTCAATTGAAGACCTGCGCAGCGCAGCACGGCATCGACTGCCGCAAGCCATCTTCGACTTCTTCGACGGTGGGGCTGAAGATGAGTTGACGCTCGATGACAACCAAGCCGCCTTTCGGCGCATTCGGCTATTGCCCAAAGTGCTGACCGATGTGTCTCAAGTGAAGACCGACGTTCAGTTGCTGGGCAACGCTGCTGCCCTGCCCTTGGCCATTGCGCCGACTGGCGCGGTGGGCTTCGGCTGGCGCGGCGGTGACATCGCCATCGCCCGCGCTGCAGTTGCGGCCAACATCCCGTACACGCTGTCGAGTGCGGCCACGGCGTCGATAGAGCAAGTCGCCAAGGCGGCTCCCGGACGGCTTTGGTTTCAAGCCTACATTCTGCGCAACAAACCTTTTTTAGACGGTCTGATTGCACGCGCGCTGGCAGCAGACTATGAAGCGCTGATGATCACCGTTGACTTGCCGGTGGGCGGTAAACGCGAACGCGACTTTCGGAATCACTTCTCGGTGCCGTTTCGCTTCACGGCCAAGAACCTGCTGGACTTTTCCTGCCACCCAAGATGGCTCTCGGACATCGTGCGCTATGGAATGCCGGTGATGGAAAACATGATCGGGCTCGACATGCAGGCCAAGAACGCCACGGCTATTGCATCATCGGTGGGCCGCAGCTATGACCCAGCCTTCGACTGGGACAGCTTGCAAAAAATCCGTGACCAGTGGCCGCGCAAACTCATCGTCAAAGGCATCTTGCGCCCCGATGACGCGATTCGACTGGCCGACATGGGTTGCGATGCGCTGGTGGTCTCTAACCACGGTGGCCGCCAACTCGACGGCGCGGTGGCCACGCTGGACGCCTTGCCTGCTGTTGTGCAAGCCGTCAATGGCCGTATGCCCGTGTTGCTAGACGGCGGTGTGCGGCGCGGCTCGGATGTTTTCAAAGCCATTGCACTCGGTGCCGCTGGCGTGCTGATCGGGCGTTCCACCTTGTATGGCGCGGTAGCCGCTGGCGAAGACGGCGCGCACCGGGCGCTGGCGATTCTGCGCGACGAGTTCACTCGGACCATGCAACTGAGCGGTGCCTGCTCTGTAGCCGACATCCATTCTGGGTTACTCTTTGGCGCTTGACTGACAACCCGTCCAAACACCTGAGAGGATTTTCATGCGCGCTGCTTGGTATTGCAAAAATGGGGAAGCCCGTGACGTACTGATCGTTGGTGAGATGCCTGACCCGATACCCGGCACAGGTGAGGTGCGCATTCGCATGGCGACGTCAGGGGTCAACCCTTCGGACGTCAAATCTCGCCGCGCCAAGCCTTTGACCGATGAGCGAATCGTGCCGCACAGCGATGGTGCCGGCGTCATCGACCAAGTCGGTGAAGGTGTTTCCACCAGCCGCATCGGCGAGCGCGTGTGGACCTGGAACGCGCAATGGCAGCGGCCGATGGGCACGGCCAGCGAATTCGTCGTCTTGCCCTCAGCGCAAGCGGCACACTTGCCTGACGCCATCGATTTCGCAGCCGGTGCCTGCCTCGGGATTCCGGCTTTAACGGCGATTCAAGCGGTTCGCCTGAGTGGTGATGTGAGCGGCAAAAAAGTGCTGGTGATTGCCGCCTCGTCGGCAGTGGGTCATTACGTTTCGCAGCTGTTGTCATTGGCCGGCGCGCATGTGATTGGCACCGTCGGTTCCCCCGAAAAAGCCAAGCACGCGCAAGCCGCCGGCGTGCGCGATGTAATTTACTACAAAACCGAAGCGGTGGCCGAGCGCCTGAAAGCACTGACAAACGGCAAAGGTGTCGACGTCATCATCGACATGGATTTCTCCACCACCTCGGCGCTGCTGACCGCCGGCGCACTTGCGCCGCATGGCCGGGTGGTTTGCTACGGCTCCAATGTGGCGACCGACCTGCCGATCAACTTCAGGACCATGCTGTCGAATTCGCTAGAGCTGAAGTTTTTCTTGGTCTACGACTTGCAAGCCGCCCACCGAGCTGCCGCGTTGAAGCAACTCGACGAACTGCTTCAGCTCAATCGACTGCAGCACACCATCAGCAGGACTTTTACACTGGCAGACATTGCACAGGCGCATGAAGCGGTTGAGGCCGGACAAGACATTGGCAATGTTGTTTTGACGTTTTAAGAGCACACGTCATCCATCCCTTGCGAGCCCTGTTGCGCAGCCTGCGCGCAGACACTTTCTTTCTGATTCTGTTGGCCGCGCTGATCGCCCTCAGCATCGCTGACCCCAGTCGAATAAGACGCTACCCGGCGCTGGTCGACTGGCCTACGATCGCTGCCTTGACCGGCTTGCTGGTGCTTACCAAAGGTCTGGAAGTCAGCGGTGCCATGCACTGGCTCGGCCGTCGCCTGATCGGACTGATGGCGACCGAGCGCGCCGCTGCGCTGTGGCTGGTGACAGCCGCTGCCCTGCTGTCCACCGTGCTGACCAACGATGTAGCGCTCTTCGTCGTGGTGCCGCTCACGCTAGGAGTTTGCCGCATCACCCGCATACCGGCCACGCGCCTGATCGTCTTCGAAGCGCTGTCGGTCAACGCCGGATCGGCATTGACTCCCATCGGCAATCCACAAAACATCTTTTTGTGGCAGCTGTCGAAGGTCTCCTTCGGCGAGTTCGTGCTGCACATGCTGCCTTTGGTGGCGCTGCTGATGGCCGCACTGCTCTTAGTGACGACATTCGCCTTCGCCAGCCGGCCAATCAAAATGGAAGATGACAAAAAGCATCCCACTGTGCGACTCGACCTACCGCTGCTATGGGTTTCGTTGGCTCTTTACCTGCCATTTTTGGTGGCGACTGATATGCACCGTGCTGGATGGGCGGTGCTGGCGGTCTTGCTGATTTTTTTGGCTTTTCGTGCCCGTGTGTTGGCTATTCTTGATTGGGGCTTGCTGTTGGTATTTGTCTTGATGTTCATCGACCTACGCCTGCTGGTTGGCTTGGCCAGTGTGCAAAGCAGCCTGCACGGACTCGGCCTTAACCAAGCACTGAACCTTTACCTCACCGGCATTGCAGCGTCACAGCTGGTCAGCAACGTGCCTGCGGCGATCGCGCTGGCTGAATACTCTGACAACTGGCGCATCATCGCTTACGGCGTCAATATCGGCGGCTTCGGCCTCATGGTCGGCTCACTGGCGAATTTGATCGCCCTGCGCATGAGCGGTGACCGCAAGGCGTGGCTCGTTTTTCATGCGTATTCGATACCGTTTCTGGGACTCGGGGCCGCACTGGGTTACGCCATCATGTTTTGACGGGCTAAAATGCAAAACAATGCGGGTATAGCTCAATGGTAGAGTTCTTGCTTCCCAAGCAAGCCACGAGGGTTCGATTCCCTCTACCCGCTCCACTTCTGCAAGTGGTTGATTTATATCAGTAAAATAAATTCTGATCGCGGCAAAAGGTACAAGCCTTGGTCCAAACATGGACCAAAATGCTCATTCCAGCACACTTGCCTCTGCGCCCGAGCGGCTACTACTTCCGCCTAGTCACCCCAAAAATCTGCGCCCTTATTTCGGCAAAACCTAAATGTAAATTTAACTAAAGACAGATAAAGATGCTGCGTTTTCTACTGAAAGTCACGAGCTAGCGAACCTTCACTCAATGACTCAAGATCAACTTTAATCATTCGCGATTGCTGATTTGAGAAGTCAAGCGGTCAGTGATCAGTCTGGTGCCGCAGTTTTTTTGTGGGCCAGCAATTGGCTCGGCTTTTTAAGGAAAGACACGAGTTCAAAGCTGGACCTGTGAGTAGAAAAGAAAAGGGTTTCTGGCACAGAGCAGAATTTCTACTGCCAACAATCATCCTTAACCTTGACTTCGGACTCGCTGAACTGGCTTACGGACTGGCATTCCTCCGACACTTGAGTTAGTCGGCATCCTATGCAGCCACAGCAACTCTTCTCTTACGTTATTTGAACGCTCCCAAAAGGACTTCAAATGGCTTGCAAAACGATAGCGGCGATGAGTTGCCCCCCCCCCCCCACACAGTGCTTCGATTCGGAGCGGGGAGCCGCTGATGTCCTCACTGCAAAAGCAACAGATAAAGAACGATGCTCTACAAAAAGCGATTTTTAATAGCGTCAATTTCGCCAGTATCGCGACCGATGCCACGAGCCTGATCCAGATTTTCAATGTCGGGGCTGAGCATATGTTGGGCTACTCCGCCGCCGAGGTGGTTGGCAAAATGTTTCCCGGCGACTTGGCTGATCCGCAGGAGCTGATCGATCGAGCCCAGCATTTGAGCAAAGAGTTTGACACCCCGATTGCGCCGGGTTTCGAGGCCTTGATCTACAAAGCTTCCCGCGGCATTGAGGATGTTTACGAGCTGAGCTATGTCCGCAAAGACGGCAGCCGCTTGGCAGCGCTGCTGTCGGTGACGGCGCTGCGCGATGAAGCGGGCGTGATCATCGGTTACTTGCTGATCGGGTCTGACAACACCACGCGAAAAGAACTGAAAGACGAGCGGAAAAAGGTAACTCAACGGCTGTACGACTTGCAGATCTACACCCGCTCGCTGTTTGAGACCAGCGTCGATGCGCTGACGGTCGTCAGCGCCGCTGGCAACATGACCGACGTCAACGCGCAGATGGAGAAACTGACGGGGTTTGCCCGTAACGCGCTGATTGGCAGCCCTTTCATGCGTCACTTCACCGATCCGGAGCGAGCCCAAGCGGCCATCCAGCGGGTGCTGAAAGAAAAGAAGCTGAGCAACTTCGAGCTCACCGCCTGCGACAAAGACGGAACCGAAACGGTGGTTTCTTGCAACGCCTCCGTTTTTTATGACCACAAAGGCGAGTTGCAGGGTATTTTCATGGCAGCGCGCGACATTTCCGAGCGCGTCAAGGCCGACGAATCGATTCAGGCGGCCAGCGTTTTCAACATTGCCCGCGAAGGCATCATGATCACCGCCGTCGACGGCGCGATCATCAACGTCAACGAGGCCTTTACCCACATCACCGGCTACAGCCGCGATGAAGTATTGGGCCAGAATCCGCGCTTTCTTAAAGCGGGTGCTCAGAACCAAGAGTTTTACAAAACCATGTTTCAAGCGTTGGAAAAACAAGGCAACTGGTCAGGCGAACTCTGGGACCGTCACAAAGATGGCAGTCTTATCGCCCTGATGGAAAACATCGTTGCGGTGCGCGACACCCGGGGCCACATCAAACAGTATGTGTCCTTGTTCACTGATATCACCCGGCTCAAGGCGCACCAAGACCAACTGCAGCACTTGGCCCAATTCGACGGCCTGACGAACCTGCCGAACCGCGTGCTGCTGGCCGACCGCTTGGCCTCCGGCATGGCCCAGGTCAAGCGCCATGCCGGGGAATTGCTAGCCGTGGTGTTTATTGACTTGGACGCCTTCAAAGCCGTTAACGACAACCACGGCCACCAAGTCGGCGACCAGTTGCTGATTGCGTTGGCTGAGCGCATGCAGAAAACGCTGCGCGTGGGCGACACGCTGTCCCGCATTGGCGGTGACGAATTCGTCGCCGTATTGCTGGACTTGACGGACGTTGCGTCCAGCGTGCCCATGCTCATTCGTCTGCTCGCCGCAGTGTCCCAGCCGGTGCAGCTGGGCGACCTCACCCTGCAACTCACCGCCAGTTTAGGCATCACTTTTTATACGCAAGACGAAGACGTGGATGCCGAACAATTGATACGCCAAGCCGACCAAGCCATGTATTTGGCCAAACAGAGCGGCAAGAACCGGTATCACGTCTTTGACGCAGTGCAGGACCGCAGCGTGCGAGAGCATTACGAACACCTCAAGCAGTTGCGAAGGGCGTTGAGCCAGAACGAATTTGTGCTTTATTACCAACCCAAAGTCAACATGCGCACCGGCCAGTTGATAGGCGCAGAAGCGCTGATTCGCTGGCAGCACCCGGAGCGCGGCATGCTGTTGCCGGCGGAATTTTTGCCCGCCATCGAAGACCATCCCCTGGCCATTGAGATTGGGGAGTGGGTGATCAATGCCGCCCTGACTCAGATATCGCACTGGCATACCATGGGGCTGACGATTCCGGTCAGCGTCAACATCGGCGCACGGCAGATCAAGCAGGCGAGTTTTGTGGACCGCGTGCGCCAGATTATGGTGGCTTTTCCCAGCATCCAATCGGGTGATTTTCAGATGGAAGTACTGGAAACCTCCGCGTTTGAAAATTTAAACCGTGTCTCCGATGTCATTGAGGCGTGTCGCCAGTTGGGGGTGAGTTTTTCCTTGGACGACTTTGGCACTGGCTACTCGTCACTGACATACCTGAAGCGTCTACCGGTCACGCTGCTGAAGATTGACCAGAGCTTTGTCGCGAACATGCTGGACGATGCGGATGACTTGGCCATTTTGAGCAGCGTGGTCGGCTTGGCCAGCGCCTTTCGGCGGCAAGTGATCGCAGAAGGCGTGGAGAGCATGGCGCATGGCGAGATGTTGTTGCAGCTCGGATGTGATTTAGCGCAGGGCAACGGCATCGCACCGGCCATGCCTGCCGCCGACTTTCCCGGCTGGTCGACCGCTTGGCGGCCTTATGCGTCTTGGGCTGGTCTGGCCGTCGTTGACAGCGAAGACTTGCCTTTGCTCTTTGCCCGCGCCGAACACTTCGCCCGTGTGGAGGCGGTCGAGCAAGTCCTGCAGGGTGAACTCAAAGACTTGCCGCATCTGAATCACCAGCCTTGTCACTTTGGCGAATGGCTGCAGGGCAAAGACATGGCGAGTCCGCAGACGCGAACTGCCTTGAAGAACATCAAGCCCTTGCACCATCAATTGCATGCGTTGGAGAATGAGTTGCTGGAGGTCTATACGCAGGGGCGCGGCACAGAAGTGAGAGCTAGGCTGGGTGAACTCCATTGCCTACGCGACGCATTGTTCGCGCAGCTGAAGACCTTCGCGGGGGTCAGTTCATCTGCGTAGTTTTACTGGTGCCCATCTCGCGCCGACACCACTCGAGAACGAAAAATTCACATGGCATACCATGACGGCTGAAAACGCAAATGAGCCACACACTATTCTGTGCGCTTTTCACGGAACTAAGTAAAACTGGTTGGCGGTCACAACTCGGTAGCTGCCAATCTGGCAATACGCAACACCTCGCGACAAGCAGCCGTGGCGGCATGTGTATCACTCAGAAGTAGAACCAGTTTGCGCTTCAATGAAGGTTCAACTATCCGTGCGGCTTGCAGTCGACCAGCGCTGACGTCGTCACGTACAGCACTCGCCGTGAGTATGGCGTAGACACCTGAAGTCGCTACCAAGTGCTTCTGAATGGCCAACGAGTCGCATTCGACTGCAATCTTCAGCGTGATGCTCTTGCGCTGCGCCCAATGCTCAAGAAGATGGTGGAAGGTATAGGGTCGATTTGGAACGACAAGAGGGATACCGTCGAGGCGCTCAAACGCTACCGTAGAAGTACTGGTGAGTAAGTCTCCACGCGCTCCAACCAGTAAATGCTCCACCGTACCCACTACAAACTCTTTGCCGTGGTGCTCCCGTGCATTCCTTGATAACAGCGCAATGTCAAGTGTTCCGGCTTCTAAGCCCTGCGCCAACCGGCCACTCGTCGCACTCACAATCTGCAGTCGAATCCCGGGACATTCCTCACGAACTTGTCGATAAAGGCTTCCTACGAAAGCATCAGATACTGACGCAAGAACACCGAGCCTCACGGTTCCAATCGGCTCTCGTAAAGCACCTCGAACACCTTGAGTTAATCGGTCCGCAACTTCGAGCCAATCGACCACTTGCGGATAAATGTAGAGTCCCGCGTCGCTCAGTCGAACGCCCCTGCCGCGCCGCTCAAATAAGCGCCCACCGCAGGCGGTTTCGATGGCAGCTAGTTGTCGACTAACAGCTGACTGAGCGACGTCACGAGCGGCGGCGGCATGGGTCAGGCTGCCATGGTCAGCAATTTGTACAAAAAGGCGCCATTGTTCAATACTCAAAGTTTTCAAGCCATATCTCCAAAGATATATCGTGCTTGCCAAGCATACCCCTATCAAAACATTTTTAGGCTCACTAAACTGAACAAATAGGTAAGGCTTAGCGCAATGGTGCGTCTGAGGCTCTCACTAGGAAGCCGAACAAATGCAAAAGACAGCGACTCCGCTCAATCAGGAAAACAAAGCCATACAGCCCAATGTTCTATTTGTAACGGTCGACCAGTGGGCCGCGGGAATGTTTGGTCACGCAGGGCACCCTGTGATACAGACGCCCACCATTGATCAATTGGTCCGATTGGGCACGCGGTATAGCAACGCCTACTCGGAATCGCCTATTTGCATTCCCGCTCGTCGCACGATCATGACCGGACAGACCCCACGCTCGCACGGTGATCGTTCATTCATGCCTGCTGAACCGATGCCACGCCAGCCCTTGCTGGCTCAATGCTTTAGAGATGCTGGCTACCAAGCCACTGCGATTGGAAAGCTTCACGTTTTTCCGCAGCGGGACCGGATCGGGTTTGACGACACCTTGCTCGCAGAGGAAGGCCGTCCGCAACTTGGCGCGGTCGACGACTACGATATGTTTTTGTCCGATCAGGGACACACGGGTCAACAATTCATGCACGGCATGAGCAATAACGATTACCAGACTCGCCCCTGGCATTTGCCTGAGTCCCTGCATGTCACCAATTGGATCACCCGCACAGCAGCACTGAGCATTAAGCGGCGCGACCCAACCCGGCCGGCTTTTTGGCATGTGTCGTACTCACACCCACACCCACCACTGGTCCCCCTGAGTGACTATCTCGACATGTACCGCGATGTCGAAATCGATCTCCCCATGAGTGGCACTTGGGCCGAAAAAACCGATGAACTGCCCAGTGCACTTCGGGTTGTTCGCAACTACTGGCCGGCAACCCATGGTCCCGAACAACACCGCGCCTTGCGACGCGCCTATTACGCCTTGTGCACACAGATTGATCACCAATTACGGATCTTGATGGGGACGTTACGCGAAGAAAATTTGTTAGATAACACCATCATCATGTTGACAGCGGACCATGGAGACATGCTCGGGCAACACGGGCTTTGGGCTAAGACGCTTTTTTACGAAGGCTCTGCCAATGTGCCCATGATTTTGGTCGGTACCGCCGGTTGTGAACGGATACAGCCCGATGCGCTGGACCATCGGCTCATCGGTCTGCAAGACATCATGCCAACGTTGCTAGACCTCGCGGCGATACCCATCCCAACTTCGGTAGAAGGCATGTCGATGGTTGGCGAAAAAAAACGTGATACTTTTTTTGGTGAGTGCGGCGAGGGCCGCAACGCTACACGCATGCTGCGCGACAACCGCTACAAGCTCATCTGGTACCCCGCCAACCACTGCATACAGTTATTTGACCTTGAGAATGATCCTCAAGAAATGACCGACTTGTCAAAAGTCGATGCTTATAAAGATGTACGTGCAAAGCTCGAAGCTGCACTGGTTAAAGAACTTTATGGAACCGATTTGGATTGGCTGGAAGCTGGCCGCCTCGCAGGTTATGACCCCGGACCCTTTCATGCCAAACCAAACCGGGCACTTGCAGGTCAGCGCGGCCTGCACTATCCGCCACCGCCGGTAGATGATCCTAATCGATCAGCCAATCGACCGGCCGCGTAAGTTTCTGCGCATTCGCCACACATACCAAAACAGAACATAGAGATCTCTGATGACACACTCAATTGATAAAGCTTCGAAAATCGAAACCTTGGTCTCCCAGACTGTCCCCTCCAGCCGAAGAAACTTCTTACATAGACTAATGGCGTCCAGCATAGCTTCGGTGGTCATGCCCTTCTGGTCAACAACCCATGTACTTGCACAAGGTTTATTCCCAAACCGACCATTGAAACTAATCGTTCCCTACCCACCAGGCGGCAATACAGATCTGGTGGCACGCCTATTTGCAGTCCATCTAGCGACAGCATTGGGTCAACCTGTCATTGTTGACAACCGTGGAGGTGCCGCTGGCAGTATTGGCATGTCCGCCGCAGCCAAATCACCTGCGGACGGCTACACACTCGTGATCGGAGATGTGGGATCGCTGGTCGTGAACCGCTTTGCACAGCCAAACTTAGCTTATGACCCGCTGAAAGACTACGCACCGGTTTCATTGATTTCGACCGTGTCTATTGTTGTAACCGCACGAGCAGATTTCCCCGCCAACACATTCGTGGAATTTCTTGCACTTGCACGCGCCAACCCAGGAAAATATACCTGTGCGACAGCAGGGACGGGAACGATCGGGCATTTGTCTTTGGAAATGCTCATGTCCATGGCCAACATAAAAGTGCGACACATACCCTACAAAGGGGGTGCGCCGGCACTGACTGACTTATTGGGTGGTCACGTCGATCTGATGATTGATGGGGCGGCCTTTTCGCAAGCTCGGGCTGGAAAGATCAAGGCATTGGCCGTCACTGGAGATCGAATTGGTGCCATGCCAAATGTTCCGACCATTGCAGAATCGGGTGTGCCAGGATACCGCTTTTCCAACTTTTGGGGCTATCTGATGCCTGCAGGTACACCCAAGGAAATTGTTGATCGTGTCGCAGCTGAAATCCAGCGCATCGCAGCACAGCCAGCCGTTCGCAAACAGCTCACGGAATCCGGAATCACAGCAGCCAGTAGTTCACCTCAATTTTTTGGCGACTTGATTCGAAGTGAGAACGAAAAGATTGAAGGCATTATCAAGACCGCAAAGATCTCGTTTCAGTAGCCCAATAAGGTTGAAATCAACATGCGAAAAATGAATCAATTTCGGCTGCAAAATTTATAAAATTTAGACGTAAT
>CANFZL010000052.1 GCA_947451205.1 Comamonadaceae bacterium | reverse complement strand
CGGCCGCCTTTGCCGATGACGATGGCGATCTCACCTTCGTAGTCCAGGCGATGTGATTCTGGCGGACGAACGATGTCTTGCCCGTGCGCGACTTGCGACTCGCTCAAGCGCAAAAAGAGCGCCGGACTTTCGGTGATTTCGCGGCCGGTCTCGCGCACATGTTCGCCGTAGTTCAGACCAACGCAAACGATTTTGTTGGGGTTGGTGATGACCGGCAACAGAGTGAGTTGTGAGAACTTCAGCGTCGGCTTGTGGGTTTTGGCTGCAGCTGCCGCAGCGCCAAGCAGGTCAAGCGCGATCAGGGCTTTCAGGTCTGGCGCTTGTGCGCCGAGGATGGGCATCAAATCGAGAACGTCGTCACCGTTGACGATGCCGTAGGAAGGGGTGCCTTGATGCAGGAAGCTGATGAGTTTCACGGTGAGAGTCCTTTGAAGAGAAGATAAAAACGAAAAGATGGAGTCAGGAAAATCAGAAAAACAAGGAAAAGTCAGGGAATGCGGGAGGTGATGTCTTGCGCCGCGCGCGATAGCAATTGCGTTAGCTTGGGAAGGTCAATCACGGCCATGCGCGAGACGCTGGTGAGCAGCGAAATAGCGCCCAGAATGCTGCCATCTGCGCGTTGCAGCGGCGCGGCGAGGGCCGCCAGATTGGGTTCAAGCTCACCATTCGAAAAATAGTGACCGGCCTTGCGGATGGCGGCGTAGTACTTGCGGAATTCGCTCCATTCGCTTGGCAGGCCGGCTTGGACAATCTCGCTTTGATGGTCGTCGAAAATTTTGTGCAGTTGAGCGGGCGAAAAACACGACAGGATGGCCTTGGGCGCAGCACCCAGAAACAACGGGCGCGGTCGGCCCCGGCCGTAACTGAGTTTGGCCGGCGTGCTGCCAAACTCGCGGTGCGTGTCCAAAACCTGTTGCCCGAAGAGGCCCGACATCACGCAGTCGAGCCCGGTTTGCTCGACCAGTTCGGCCATGAAGGGCACACCATGTTGCAGCACCGGATCGGCCATGCGGATGTAGTGGTCCAACACGATGATGCGTGGCCCCAAGGTGTAGTGCGAATCGGCCACGCGCTGCAGCAAGCCGGCGTCGACCAGCATCTTCACGTAGCGGTAGCCGGTTGGCAGTGAGACCTTGAGCGCGTCGGTGATGCTCTCGGCGGTCCAGGTCAGTTGGTCGTCGGTGAACAGGTCCAGCACGCTCAACATGCGTGACAGGCTGGACATGGATTTGTCGGTCATAGGCTCAGGTCAATGGGGTTGGAGGGCCAACGTGCATAAGCAGGCCGTAACACTGTCTAACTCTTCAGACGTGCGGGCCGTGCCCATGATGTAGCGGTCGGGCCTGAGCATGATCGCAGCAAAACCGTGGTCGTCCAGCCAATTGAGCAGGGCCGGGTCTTGCGTCGGCATGAGCAGCACATCCGCTTCGCGCCAGACTTGCAGTGTTTCATCTCTGACGCCACTCAGCACGTCAGCACGACCGATCACCGCAAAGTGCTTGCCCAGATGCTCGTCGAGCAGGCGGCCGTCAGCCAGCACGGGTTGCGGAAAAGGTTGACCCACCGGGGCCTTGTCGCCATGCAAGACGCCAGCGCTCAAACAGGGCGACGGAAACTCAAAAATCTCGGGTTGTCCGGCTTTGAAGTGGGCGTCGCGTTCGCGGGCCTTGTCGGGGTCGGTGGCCTGGATGATGTCGCCCAGCTTGACCGCCAGTTCAATGAAGGCATGGACGTGTGGTGAGCGTTCGGACTCGTAGGTGTCGAGCAGCGCGTCGCCGGCGCGGCCACGCAGTACGGCCTCCAGTTTCCACGATAGGTTGGCAGCGTCGCGCAGGGCCGCGCACATGCCTTGGCCGAGGAAGGGCGGCGTCTGGTGCGCTGAGTCGCCGGCCAGCAGCAGGCGGTCTTTGCGCCAGCCTTCGGCGATGACCGAGTGGAAGGTGTAGATCACGGCGCGCTCGATGTCGGCGTGTTCTGGCTTCACCCAGCGGCTGACCAACTTCCACAGCGTCTCTGGCTGGACCAACACGGCCGG
Source organism: Comamonadaceae bacterium (assembly GCA_947451205.1). GTDB lineage: Bacteria > Pseudomonadota > Gammaproteobacteria > Burkholderiales > Burkholderiaceae_C > Polaromonas. The sequence continues at coordinate 11,150 of CANFZL010000052.1, read as the reverse complement.
GTCGTCGCCCGGCATCAGCATGATTTCCCAACGCCGGCGATTGCCGGTGACGTTGCACCAGGTCATGGGGCGGGCCGGGTCGCAGTACTGAACCGTGTGATCGGGCAGGGCGGGTGCATTGCTTTTGAGCAGCACGTCAAAGACCAGCCAGGGCTGGTGCAGACCCAAGTCTTTCATGGGGCTGCCGATCACTTTGCGGACCAGCGAGCGGGCGCCGTCGCAGCCGACCACGTAGCGGGCTTGCACCTTTGTGGATTGCCCTGTGCGCGCGTCGGTCACGCCCAAACTGACGTGGTCAGCGTATGGTGTGATGTCGGTGACTTCGTGTTGCAAGCGGACATCGACGTTGCTAAACCGCATCACACCGTCGCGCAGCACTTGTTCCAGCTGCGGTTGGTGGAAGTAATAGTTGCTAGCGCAGCCGTGCGGGCCTTGGTGCGCTGTTCCGCCGCGCGTCAGCAGGGTTTCACCGTTGGCGTTGACGAACTGCATGCCTTTGAGTCCGGCGCGGGAGATGGCTTCGACGGACCGCCGCAGACCCACCGATTGAAAAATGCGCATGACCTCGCCGTCAAAATGAATCGCGCGTGGCAGGGGGTAAATGGCGGCTTCTTTTTCCAGCACAAGGGTAGACAAGCCGGCTTGGCCGAGCAGGTTGGCCAGCGTGACACCCGCCGGGCCGTAACCAATGATGGCGACATCAAACATGGCTCAGGCCTCCACGCTGTAGCCCATGCGGCGCGCCATCTCGGCCTGCCACACAGAACGCAGCTGAAACTTGGGCCGGCTGCGGGCAATGGCTTCGGCGCGCGCCAGAATGACGTCGTCGGCCTGGTCAAGGTCTATGGCTTCACGCAAGGGTTGCTCGCAATACCAAGGCGAGTCCATGAATATTTCCAGCCGGTTGCCTTCCGGGTCGCGGAAATAAATCGACACGGCATTGCCGTGGGTGGCGCAGAGCAAGTCGGTGACGTCGGCATCGGCGGCAACGCGGTCGCGCATCAGTCGCAGCGTGGCCAGATCAGGCACCCGCAGCGAGATTTGGTTGATGACGTTGAAGCTCAGCTCTGCCGGCCGTCCCGTTGCCAGCACGATCTGATGGTGCTCCGACGGGTCGCGGCTGAGAAACACCAGCTTGACGGTACCCAAGTCGCCCCGATCCGTTTCGGTGAAGCACATCACGTCTTGATAAAAGCGCGCCATGCGCTCGAGGTCGCGCACATAAAAGCCCATGTGGCTAAAGACCAGTGAGTCGCGCTGGCGCAAGCTGGGTGTGGGTTGTGTCATGAAATTTCCAGTTGGCTTGAATGAAAACTGAGCGGGTTATGCCGTCGTGATTTGTATAAATTATGCTCTAATTCTTATAATTTGACAATTTGATTAATTTATCTAAGAATGCTGTGCGGGCAGTTCTGATCCATTGCCAAGCCAAATTTCACCCACATCAGGAGACAAAAAAATGAGTAAATTCAATCCATTCAACCGACGCGCTTGCCTAGCGGCGATCAGCCTCGCCCTTTTGGCCGCGACAGGCGCTCAGGCGCAAAGTTATCCGACCAAGCCGATCCGGCTGGTGGCACCGTTTCCTGCAGGCTCCGGTCCAGATGCCAATGCGCGAGAAATCGCTGCTGAGCTCACCAAAATTCTGGGTCAGACGGTGATCGTGGAAAACCGACCCGGCGCTTCGTCCATCATCGGCACAGATGTCGTGGCCAAGGCGGCTCCGGACGGCTACACACTGCTGGTGGGAACCACGACCTCGATGTCGGTGTTGCCGCACATGTATTCCAAGCTGCCGTTCAATGCGGAGCGGGACTTCGCCCCTATCAGTCTTCTGGGCATTCTCAACACAGGTCTGATTGCACACCCCGGAGCGCCCTTCAAGACGGTGCAAGAGCTCATCGCTCACGCCAAGGCGCAGCCGGACAGTGTGACCGTGGCCACGCAGGGCATTGGCAGCTACTCGCATTTGTCGGGTGAGTGGTTCGGCGTCAGCGCCGCGCGAAAGCTCCGGTTTATTCCGTACAACACGAGCAGCCCCTACAGCGACCTGTTGGCGGGTCAGATCAATGTCATGTTCGATGGTTTGCCCGCAGCTGTCGGCAGCATCGGTGGCGGCAAGCTGAAGCTGTTGGCGATCACGGGCAAATCCCGTCATCCCGCCTTTCCGGATGTGCCAACTTTTGCGGAGGCGGGCTTGCCGGATTACGCGCCCTTAGCGTGGCAAGGCGTGCTGGCACCTGCGGGCACACCGGCAGCGATTTTAGAAAAACTCAGCGCCGCCATGCAGAAGGCGACCCAGAACCCCGTGCTGGCAGAAAAATGGCGTCAGTACGGTGGCGAACTCAAGGCCACCACGCCCGCCGAATTTGCGGCTTTCATCAAGGCCGACTCTGCCAAGTGGGGGCAGGTGGTTCGTCAAGCGGGCGTCAAGCTAGATTGATGTCGAGCGCTGCGGCTCAGGGTTAAACGCTATGGAATTCCAGGGACGCTGAACCAACAATGACGCAACGATTTAGGAGGTTTTAAGGTGTTTAAAAAATTCCTGACAACGCACGCTCATGTGACCGCCGCGAGCTTGGGTTTGGTGGTGTTGACCGGAGTCGCCGGCTTGGCGGGATACGCCGCACCAGCGGCAGCGCAAGACGGCTACCCGAACAAACCGATCCGGCTCTTGCTCGGCTTTGCCCCCGGTGGCGGCAGTGACGTGGTGGCCCGGTTGGTCGCCAAACCGCTGGGCGATCGGCTGGGCCAAACGGTCATGGTGGACAACAAGCCGGGCGCGGGTGGCAATATCGCAGCGGACATGGCCGCGAAGGCGACGCCCGATGGCTACACGCTGGTCTTGTTGCCGAGCGGCCACGCCAGTAATGCCGCCATGAAAAAGTCGCTGCCGTTTGACCCGGTGAACGACTTCGCTTGGGTCTCGACCATCACCACCTACCCGCTGGCGCTGTCGGTCAAGCCTGATTCGCAGATCCGCTCGTTTCAAGACTTCATGCAGCGCACCAAGGCCGAGCCGGGGCGCTACACCTACACCTCGGTGGGCGTCGGCACGGCCATGCACCTGGTGGGCGAATGGATCATGGCGGAAAGCGGCGGTACGGCTGTGCACGTGCCCTTCAAGGGCGGCAGCGCGCCGCTGACAGAATTGCTGGCCGGGCGTGTCGATGTGATGATCGACACCATGACCAGCACCGCGCCTTTGCTCAAGGACAAGCGTTTGCGCGGCTTGGCCGTCACATCGCCCAAGGGGCAGAGCAATATGTTTGGCGTGCCCAACGTGGCCGACACTTACCCAACACTGGTGTTCGAATCTTGGCTCGGCATTGCCGCGCCGCCTGGCACACCACCCGCCATCGTGGCCAGGCTGCAGCGCGAAATCAAGGCCGTGGTGGAGTCACCCGAGGTCAAACAAAAACTGACCGACTGGGGCGGTCAACCCCAGGCCAGCACGCCTGCCGAATTTAAAAGTCGGGTCGAGCGCGACATCCAGAACCTGCGCCGGGTGGTCACAGACCGGCGCATTGAACTGGAGTGACATAGCGCGCTGCTTCAAACCCGTCCGAGCGCCTTCAAGATCTTCTCTGGCGTGAAGGGCTGCGACATCACTTGCGCGTTCAGCGGGTGCAAGGCGTCGTTGATGGCGTTCATCACGGCCGCAGGTGCGCCGGCTGTGCCGGCTTCTCCAGCACCTTTGGCACCGAGCTTGCTGCTCTTGGTGGGTGTCTCAATGTGGGCGACTTCAATGTCGGGCATTTCGGCGCACATGGGCACCAAGTAGTCGGCCATGTTGGCGTTGAGCATCAGGCCTTGGCTGTCGTACAGGCATTCTTCAAGCATGGCGCCGCCAATGCCTTGCACGATGGCGCCGCGAATTTGCTCGTCAACTAAGCGCGGGTTGATGACGCGCCCGCAGTCTTCAACCGCCCAGTGTTTTAGCAGTTTGACAAAGCCGGTGTCCGGGTCGACTTCAACGTAGGACGCTTGAACGCCGTTGGTAAAAATGAAGGGAAAGTCGCGCTGGGCATAGTGGCGGGTGACGCTCAGCTCGGGCGTGAATTCATTGGGCAGCAGATCTGATCGGAAGTAGGCGATGCGGCCGATTTCGGTCAAGGGCGTGAGCACCTCGCGGCTGGCGATGTCGATCACATCGCCCCGGTGAATATCAATTTCCTGCACATCTTTTTGCAAGATGACTGCCGCAACTTTCAGGATGTTGGCGCGCAAGGCTTCACCCGCCAGCAAAACAGCTTCACCGCCAATGCCTGCCCCGCGCGAAGCCCAAGTGCCGCCGCCGTAGGGCGTGACTTCGGTGTCGCCCGTGACAACACGGACTTGTGCCATGTCGACGCCAACCGCATCGGCCGCAATCTGGGTGTAGATCGCCTCTGTGCCTTGACCTTGTTCGCCGACGCTGACCATGATGGTGATGCCGCCATTCGGGTCAAAGCGAGCTGTGGCACCGTCTTGCGAAGCGATGCGTGCGCCGCCGACGCCGTAAAAAGCCGCGCTGGGGTTGGTGAGCTCAATCAGCGCCGCAATGCCGATGCCCCGGTAAATGCCTTTTTTGCGCAGCGCCGCTTGCTCTGCGCGCAGGGCTTTGTAGTTCATCAGTTCTTCAAGTTTGGCCAGGCAAGCTTGGTGCGATAAGCCTTCAAGTTTGATGCCGCTGATGCCTGAGCATGGATACGCATCGTCGGGTATGACGTTGCGTCGACGGATCTCCATCGGATCCATGTCGATGGCGCGTGCGGCCATGTCGACCAGTCCTTCGGTGATGGCGCACGCAACCGGGTGGCCGACGCCACGGTACTGGCAGGTCGGGGTTTTGTTTTGAAAAACGACGTTGAGTTTGGCGCGGTAGTGTTGGTGCTTGTACGGGCCACCGACCAGGTTGAGAACCTGATTGCCTTCAATCGCGCTGGTTCGCGGAAACATCGAAAACGGGCCAATGCCGGTCAGGTCATCCATCTCAAAGGCCAAAATTTCACCGTCGTTGCGCACCGCAATGCGGGCTTTCACGAGGTGATGGCGGGCGTGGATGTCGCTGGTGAACGACTCCAACCGGTCAGCTACAAACTTAACCGGACGGCCGATCATCATGGACAGCGCCACCGTGGCGAAGTCGTCCGGGTAGGCATGCACTTTGATGCCAAAGGAGCCGCCGACGTCTTTGCAAATCACCCGCACCGCTGATTCAGCGATGCTGAATTGCCGGGCATACAGGTCTTGCATCATGTGCGGGGCTTGTTGCGAGTGGTAGACCGTCAAGCGTTGCTCGGCGCTGCGCCAGTCAGCGATTTGGCAGCGCGGCTCCAGCGTGACGCCGGTGTGGCGGCCGAACTCAAAGGTTGTGCTCACAACGTGGTCGGCGCGGGCAAAGGCTTCGTCAACGCCGCCGCTGTCGAGGCTTCTGGTGAAGCACAGGTTGTCGCCGAGTTCCGGGTGAATCACCGGCGTGTCGGGGTCCAGCGCGGTCTCCATGTCGACCGCTGCGGGCAGCAACTCCCAGCTGACTTGCAGGTAGGCCATGGCATCTTCCGCTTGCGCGCGAGTTTCGGCGACGATGGCCACCACTGGCTCGCCCTGCCAGCAGGCGCGGTCAATGGCCAGCGGGTATTGGGGGGCAGACTTCATGCCCGCCAAATGACTGAGTGTGGCGACCCACGGCTTGCAGATTTTGGCCAACATCGGGCCGTCGGCCACCAGCACAACGCCGGGCATGCGTTTGGCAAATTCAGCATTGATGCCGGTGATACGGCAGTGCGCCACCGGGCTGCGCCAGAACACCACATGCGTCATGCGCGGCAATTCAATATCGTCTACATAGCAACCTTGGCCTTGCACCAGACGCCGGGCGCTGGGTCGCTCTGGGCTGTGGCCGATGTAGCGCGGGTCCTGCGTCAGGTCGTGCAGCTTGGCGGGCGTTTTTTCGATGGTGATGCTCATGCTACAGACTCCTGATGGCGCTGCGCCAAGACCGCACAGACGGCATCGACGATAGCGTGATAACCGGTGCAACGGCAATAGTTGCCGCTCATCCACTCGCGCACTTCTTCGCGTGTGGCATCGGGTTTGTGCTGGATCAATTCGCGCGCCGCCAGCAACATGCCGGGTGTGCAAAATCCGCATTGCAGCGCGTTGTGCTTAATGAAAGACGATTGCAAGGCCCGGGCATCGGGAAAGTCTGTCAGACCTTCGACCGTGCGCACTTGCTTGCCATCAGCTTGCACCGCGAGCGTCAGGCAGCCGCGCACTGCGCGGCCATCGACCTCAACCGTGCAGGCACCGCAAACCCCATGTTCGCAGCCAAGGTGCGAGCCTTTGAGGCCGAGTTCGTCACGCAGCATGTCGACCAAATGCAGGCGCGGCGGGACGCTGCAAGTGTGGGCTTGCCCGTTGACGTGGAGACGAATGGTTTGAAGCTCTGCCATGGTGTTTGCCTTGTGTGGTTCAAGCCGCCACGCTTTGGCGTGTGGCATTGGCCTGCGTCAGCAGGCGACGGGCCAACACAGTGGCCAGGTGTTTTTTGGTGGCGCCGGAGTTGGTCAGGTCGGCGATTGGGTCAAGCTCTTCACGCAACGAAGCCGCCACCAGTTCCAGCGTGACAGCGTCCAGCGGTTTGCCGACCAGCAGGGCTTCGGTTTTTCGGCTCCGCAGGGTTGTCGCATTCAAGCCTAGCCAAGACAGGCGCGCCGACTGAACCACCGGGCCAGCGAAATGCAGGTGCATGGCCAGGCCGGCAATGGCGTAGTCGCCGTGGCGTCGGGCGAGTTCCTGAAAGCCGAACCAGTCGTCTCTTTTTGCCAGGGGTAAATCGCAGGCCAGTAAGATTTCATCGTCGCGCAAGTCGGTTGTGTACAGGCCGGTGAAAAAATCAGCGGCGGGAATGCGGCGCTCACCCTGTGGGCCTTGGACGATCACCGTGCCGTCGAGGGCCAGCAGGCAGCAAGGCCATTCAGCGGCCGGGTCGGCATTGGCAATCGAGCCGCCCCAAGTACCCGAGTTGCGAATGGCGCGATGCGCGATGTGGCTGACGGCCAGCTTGAGCAGCGGCGCATGTTGCGCAACCAACGCTGAATTTTCGATGTCGGTGTGGGTTGTCAGCGCGCCAATGCGCAAAGTGTTTTGCGTCACCTGGATGCCACGCAGCGCATCGATGCCGCCAATGTCAATCAGCAGCGAAGGCTCAGACAAACGCATGTTCAGTGCCGGCAGCAAACTTTGTCCGCCAGCCAGCACGCGGGCCTCGTCGCCGTGGCTCGCCAGCAGCGACAGGGCGTGCTCGATGGTGCGCACCTTGATGTAGTCAAATTCAGGGGACTTCATGGCCAGTCCTTAACGTAGAAAGTGAGCCAGCGTGAAGCCGAAGCCCGTCGCTAAACAGCCCAACGCGAACCACAAAACGCGGGTGCCTTCGCCGGCGGGTGAGGGCGATTCTTGGCGATAAGTCGGCGCTGCTTGCCGTTGCTTTTGGGCTGTTTCTACTGGCATTGCCGGTGCAGTTGCATCAGGTTCAGCACTCAGAATTTTGCTGAGGCGCGTGAAGAATTGATCGGCCATTTGTTTGGACGCGGCATCCAGCATGCGGGCGCCGATCTGGCCCAACTTGCCACCGACCGAGGCGGTGGCGGTGTAGCGCACCAGTGTGCCGCCGTTGTCGTCAATCAACTGAACGGAAGACTTGCCGGTGGCCATGCCAGCGGCACCGCCAGAGCCTTCAAAGTTCATCACGCAAGCGCTGTTGGGCGTCACATCGTTGAGGGTTATTTTTCCGACAAAACGAGCTCTTACCGGCCCGGCTTTGACTAGCAAGCGCACATGCCGCTCGGTCGGCGACGTGATCTCTACCGCTTCGCAGCCGGGGATGCATTGCATCAGGCTGTTCTCATCATTCAGGGCATACCAGACGCTTTCACGTGGGGCGGCGATGCGGACTTCTCCAGTCAATTCCATGGCAATCCTTGGGTTGGACAGTGTGTCGGGAAAGGCTTGTGGTGCGTCAATTTCTCAGGTTTTTAAAACTGAGGGTTTGCACCGATGATCTTATTTACCAAGCGTTCAACAATGCTACCCATGGATGACGCATCGGTAAATAGGGCTTTGCCTAGGGCAAACCCTCAAGGCATACCTGTTGAGGCTCCGGCGGCGCGCAAGCGCATGTCGGTGCCTGAGCGTGAGCGTCAGATTGTGGAGGGTGCGATTCAGTTTTTTGCGCGTCATGGTTTTGATGCGCAGTTGCGGGACTTGGCCAAAAGCATCGGCGTTACCCACACCTTGCTGTATCACTACTTTCCTGACAAACAGGCCTTGATCGACCGTGTTTATGTCGAAGTTTTTGAGGGTTGCTGGAAACCTGAGTGGGAAAAGTGGTTGGACGACCCGGCGCTCAGCTGTGAGGATAAATTCACCCGCTTCTACATTGACTATGCAGCGACTGTTTTGACGCACGACTTTGTGCGTATCTTGATTTTTTCGGGTCTGACAGACCAGACCATCACCAACCGGTTTTTCGAGCTGTTGCGCGAGCGACTTTTCCCTCGACTGATTCGGGAGACCCGACGCCTGCGAGGCCTCAAGAGTCGCGCCCAACCCAACGTGGCTGAGCATGAATTGTTGATGGGTTTACACGGTAGTATTTTTTATATCGGTGTGCGACGCTGGGTCTACAACCAGGCCGTTCACAGCCAGTCAACGCAGGCTTTCGATCCCGAAGTCATCCGCAATCAAGTGCGCGGCTACTTGCAGGCGAGCCTGCCTTTGACCCACGCTTCTGCCCCTCAACGCAAACCCTTGAAGGAGTCTCCACCATGGCACTGACGCTGAATCATTTTTCTATCCGCACACTTGACATGGAGACGACGCGTCGTTTTTATGTGGATGTGCTGGGCTTGACGGTTGGCCCGCGTCCCAATTTTCCGTTTCCGGGGATCTGGCTTTACCGCGGCGACCACGCCGAGGTCGGCAATGCCGTGGTGCATGTGATTGGTATGGATGCTAACGACCCCGTCGGTTTGAAAAATTACCTTGGCGATCGTGACGTCTCGTCGCTCAGCGGCAGCGGCTCGGTGGACCACATCGCCTTTTTTGCAGATGGTTTGAGCGCCATGCTGGCGCACTTGACAACGCAAGGCGTCAAGGCACGCGAGCGGACTGTGCCATCGATTGGCTTGCATCAGATTTTTTTGGATGATCCCAACGGCGTGGTGATCGAGCTGAACTATCCAGCGGCTGAAAAGCAGGCCTTGGACGCTGCGGCCTGAATGTCAAAAATCATCATCATTGGCGGCTCGCTGGGCGGGCTGCTTGCGGCCAACGTGTTGCACCGTGAAGGTCACGACGTTTGCGTGCTCGAAAAAGTTCGCGGCTCCATGGATGGCCGAGGTGCTGGCATTGTCACGCATGACGCCTTGTTTGCCGGCTTGCGTCGCGCTGGTTTGGACGGCACTGAAGCGCTCGGCGTTCAGGTGCAGCAGCGCGTGGCGCTGGGTGCCGAGGGTGAAGATGTTGCCCTGCTTGAAATGCCGCAGATTTTGACCTCGTGGAGCCGACTTTACGACGCACTGCATCAGTTGCTGCCAGCGGAACGTTACGTGCAAGGTGTGGCGGTTCAGAAAGTCGACAACGACCCGGCGGGTGCTGTGGTGCATGGTTTGACCGCTGAGGGTGCGAAGACGTGGGCGGCTGACTTGGTGATTGCCAGTGACGGTATTCGCTCCGTCGTGCGACAGCAACTGGCGCCTCAGGTCCAGCCGCAGTACGCCGGCTATGTGGCGTGGCGCGGAGTGTGCGACGAGGCCGTGTTGTCAGAGCGGACGCTGAAAAGCGTGTTTGAGAAATTTGGATTTGGCTTGCCAGCAGGAGAACAAATCATCGGCTACCCGGTGGCTGGGCAGGGTAACGACACGCGCCCTGGGCACCGCGCCTATAACTTCGTTTGGTATCGAGCAGCCACTGAGACGGCGCTGGCGGCTTTGTTGACAGACGCTGATGGCACGCTTTACCAAGGCGGCATTCCGCCAAACAAAGTGGACTGGCGACAGATCGCTGACATGCGACAAGCCGCTCGTGCTTTGCTGGCGCCACAGTTTGCAGAAATGATTGAGAAGACGGCGCAACCCTTTTTGCAACCTATTTACGACGTATGTTCTGAAAAAGTAGCGTTTGGTCGCATCGGTTTGATGGGCGATGCTTCCTTTGTCGCGCGTCCGCACATCGGCATGGGCGTGACCAAGGCGGCACAAGATGCGGTGGCACTGGCCGACGCGATTGGCGCGCACGGTGCGACGCCGCAGGCCTTGCTGGCGTATGAGAGAAATCGTTTGCCCGAGGGTCAAGCTGCCGTTGCGCGGGCACGTTGGCTGGGCGCTTATATGCAGTCGCAAACGAACTCTCTCAGTGCGCAGCAGGCCGCTCGGAGTGCGCTGGATGTGGTGACTGAAACCGCCATTGATTTAGGCCGCTACGGCCACCTGAGTTCCTTCTCCGGGGTGGCAACGCATCGCCCCGACTTTGCCCCGGTCGCCTCGACCATTCTTTGATTCTTTGACACCTTCATAGGAGACATTCATGAGCCATCAAGATTACAAAAACGTCACCGCGGCCAACCGTCGCCAATTGCTTCAACTTGGTGCTGCAGGCGCTGCGCTGGGCTCGGCCCCTTTCTTGTTCAACATAGCGAGTGCGCAGACTGCTGCCATCAAAATCGGCTTTCCGGTTCCTTTGACGGGGGCTTATTCTGCGGAAGCGCAAGACCAGGTGCGCGCTGCAGAAATTGCTATCAAAGAGTTCAATGATGTGGGTGGTTTCAATGGCCGAATGGCTGAACTGCTGGTGCGTGATACCAAGCTCAACCCTGGCGAAGCGGCGACCCGAACACTTGAGCTAATCGAAAAAGACAAAGCCGCCTTCGTCGTCGGTTCACTGTCGGCAGCCACGCAGTTGTCGATCAACGCGGTCACCCGAGAACGCAAAGTCATCTTCAACTCGATCAGCCAATCGGACGCGATCAATGAAGTCAAAGACTGGAGCCCGTACACCTTTCACGAGGCGCTGAACCCGCACATGACTGCTGGCGCTGTGGCGCGTTACGCCTTCCCTAAGTTTGGTAAGCGCGTGGTTTACCTGACGGCTGATTACGCCTACGG
>CANFZL010000051.1 GCA_947451205.1 Comamonadaceae bacterium | reverse complement strand
TTCGTCAAAGTGGGACACAGGCACGGTGACGTGCTGCTCTTTACCACGGGTGTCAGTGAAGCGGAAGTCAACAAACTTGACTTCGTTTTCCTTGACCATTTTCATGACGTCTGCGACTGTCTTTGCCATCAGAATCTCCTGTTGCTGGATGGTGGGTTAAAAAATCTGCTCAGTGCCAATGAATGCACTTTTTATGCCAATGGGGTGTTTCTTTGAGTCAACCCAACCTTTGATTGTGCCGTCAACAGCGGTGTTTTTAGCCATCCTCTGAACAAGAATCACAAAAAGTGAGGACCAGAAACAACTGATAAATGCGTCAAAGTGCGTTTTTTGCACCAATTTAGAACATATTGAGCGCACCATGAAGGTGCAAAACTCAACGCACCAACTCGGGGCCCAGCTTGACATTGAAAACATGCAAACCAGCCAGCAGCGCCGGGTAGGCAGCATTGACCTCGGCTGGCGCGCCTTTAACGCCCAATTCAATGTGCCGACCGTATTGCGGATGGTCTACGCTGGGCAGGCTGAACACCTTGACGCCCGGATGACTCGCTTCGAGCTCGATCATCAGCGGCGTCAGCATGGCCTCCATCGACCCCATGACGATGACTGATTTTTCGCTGTAGGCCTGCAGTTGGTGCAAGTGGCTGTAGTGGGTGTCGAGCACCCACTCGATCATCGGCCAGGCCATCACCGGAAAGCCCGGCACGAAGTAAACGCCGCCCTGACCTGCTGGACAAAAGAAACCCGGAATCTTGTTATACGGGTTGGGGATGATGCTGGCGCCCACCGGGAACGTGCCCATGTTGAGGCGGTGGATGTTGTCTTCGCGGTCGGGATCGTACGGCAGACCTTGCTCACGCGCGACGTCGTGCATTCGGTCATGAATCAAGACCTTGGCCTCGGGGTGCAGCGTCAGCTCAACGCCTAAGGCACGCGCAGCGCACTGACGGGTGTGGTCGTCAGGCGTGGCGCCAATGCCGCCGCACGAAAAGACCACGTCGCCATGTTCTCGGGCCGCCGCAAAAGCCCGCGCCAAGGTGGCGGTGATACGTGCCGGGTCGTCGCCCACGTAGTCGGCGTAGCTCAATTGCAGGCCGCGCGCGCCCAACAATTCGATGGTTTTTGGCAAGTGCTTGTCAGCGCGTTTGCCTGAGAGAATTTCATCGCCAACGATGATGATGCCGAAATTTTGAGCCATGGTGTGACAGCGCGCGGAGCGCTCAAATGGAAGGTTGAAGGAAAGTCTCGGCAGCCACCGCCGTGGCGTTTTGCGCCCGCAGATGCTGCAAGGCAGACAAGGCGTAGTGCGTGAACCAGAGCGACGAAAAGGCAAACACGAGGGTGTAAATCCAGATAGCGATAGGCACGAGAATCGGTGCCATCGCGACGAACATGGCGCCAGATGCCCAGATCAAGCTCGGTGCGGCCCCCAAATAGCCACTCAAAATGCCGATGCACAGCAAGGGTATGCGGTGCGTCTTGAAAACCTGCTCCCGTTCTTGCGCGCTGGCGTGCTCGGCCAAAGCGTCATACGCCATGACGCGGTAAGTCAGCCAGCCCCAGATCAACGGCGGCACAACCAACACCAGCGGCGGAATCAGCCACAGCGGGAGCGACAGCAGCAAGGCCAAACAAGCCATCAGCGTTGACGCCAAGCTCCACAGCAAGCTGGCCCAAAACGAAGCGCCCTGCCGGCGCTGCAGCAAAGGAAAGCGCCGCTCAGCCACAAACCCAACCATCGTCGGCGTCATCAGCAAAGCCACGAACAGCAGCGAGACGATGACAATGACTGGAATCGCCATGACCAGCAGCAGTGCGGGCGCCATCACCAAGCGCAGATCATTCAAGCCCAAGCCTTGCAGCCACTCGGTCATGCTGGCGACCAACTTGTAGCTGTCCAACTGAGTGCGCAACAGGTCGACCGCGTCGTTCCAATAAAAATACCCCAGCCCCAGCGCGACCGCCGCCATGATGATCAGCGGCAGAAAAGACAAAGCTATCACCCTTGGGTGCAGGCAGTACAGTGCTGCGCGCCAAAAGGAATCGATCAGCCTGTTCATGTACGCCCCAAGAGTCGTTTCAGTCCACGCCACTGTTGCTGCCACAGGCCAGAGCCGTCGTTGAGTGTGGTGTCCTGTGGGCCTTTGACACCGGTTGGGTCGACATGCGTTTGGAAGTTGGCCGTGCCAAACAACTGGTCCCACCACGGCAACAACACGCCGTAATTGCAGTCCGCCACATGAATGCTGTGGTGCACTCGATGAAACAGCGGGCTGACCCAAAGCCGCTCGCCAATGCGTCCAAAACTCAGGCGCACATTGGCGTGCTGCAGACTTTCACTGAGCTGCGTCAGGGCCACAATGGCGACGAATTGCTCCGGCGCGACACCAATCACCTGCGCCAACAGTACCAGCAAAACACTCACTAACACATCGTCCAGCAGGTGGTTGCGGTTGTCGCTCCACATGGTCATCTGCTGCTGCGAGTGGTGCAGCGAATGCAGCCGCCACCAAAGGCCAATGCGGTGCTGGCCACGGTGCAGCCAGTAGGCCGCGAGGTCAAACGCGAGCAGGTAAATAACAAAGCTGGTCACCGCGCCATCGGTCACGCCAGGCCACACTTGGTCCAAGTGAAAGGTGCCCACGCCAGCGGTTCGCAAAAAGCCGAAACCACCGTCAAAAATCGGGTCAAGGGTGAAAAAAAGTGCCAGCCGAAACAAACCCAGCCGATGGATCAAGGTGTAAATCACGTCGGTGCGAATGCTGGCACGGTCTGTCACCGGCTCGGCGGGCCGCCAGCGTTGCAAGGGCGCAATCACCAGCAGCAGCACCGCTATCTGGATCAGACCGACCAAAACCCACGTGCTGGCGCCATAAGCGTCTTCCAGGAAATTGCCGAAGCCTAGCTGGAAGAGCCAAGGTGCGACCCTGTCAAACAGCGTTGACTGAAAAGCAGCGAAGGCGTCAAAGGGGTTGCTAAGCCAGTTCATGCGTGAACTCTAGGAACAGCGCCGGAAGAAGCCGAAGTTTGATTCGAATGCTGTTCGATCCAGCGCTTGTACTGTGGGTGTTCACGCAAGGTGGCAAAGCAAAAGCCTCGCGCTTTGAGCCCCACGATCAGGGGCTCCAGCACGGCGGGCGCCCATGGATCTTGACGCGACCAGATGCCCAAGTGCGCCACCAAAATATCGCCTGACTGGATATTTTTCAACGCTTTTTGCAGCAGTTGCGCATTGGGGAATCGATCGCTGGGCAGCTCGTCCCCCAAAAATCCCGCCGGTGCCCAAGCCACATGCGCATAGCCGCAACTGCGCGCCGCCTTCAGCAGCTCTGGCGAGGTTTTACCGCCTGGCGCCCGAAACAGCGGCAGTGCTTTTTGGCCCGTGATCTCTTGCAAGCGCAGCTCAGATTTTCGAATGTCAGCGCAATATTGCGCGGCGGTGAAGACTTGCTCTTGCCCTTCTTGCGGGCCGGCGGAGGGCCGAACCTTGAAGCGAACGGCTTCGTTTTTTCCCACCACATCAGAGCGCCAATAAGTGTGGTCGTAGGTGTGTGAGGCAAATTCATGGCCCTCGGCAGCGCGGGCTTTCCACCAGCTGGCCCAGTCGCTGCCCAAGCTGCCGTTGCCGGACTGGGTGCGCTCATTGGCCGCAAAAAACGTCACCTGCACAGCGTGCTTTTTAAGCACGTCGGCGATCAACGGGGCCACCGCCATGTGGCCGGTGTCAAAGGTAAGGTAAATAGGCTGAGCCGGTTTGCCGGCGGGTGAAACAGCACAGCCACCCGCCCACAGCGCCGGGGCGAAAGTTGCAAAAACAGCCCAGCCAACGGCTCGGGCCAGCACGTCAGCGCGGCGCATGGTCCAAAGTCCAAACACCATGCGGGCTCTTGCCAACATTCACTTGCCTCACCAGCTTGCCGCTGGCCAGATCAATCACGCTGAGCTTGCGGGCCCAACGCGAAGAGACAAAAAGCTGCTTGCCGTCGCGCGTCACTTCCATGCAGTCAGGGCCGCCCGGCACTGCAAAGCGGCCAACGACTTCCAGCGTCTGCAGGTCAATCTTGCTAATGGAGTTGGCCACGCGGTTGCTCACCAACACATGACGGCCGTCGCCCAAGGCCCGAAACGCATGCGCACCCAGCCCGGTTTTAATGACTTTGCTGCGCACAGGCTGCGGCCCGGAGACGTCGTACACCTCGACCGCGTCGCTACCGGTCAGCGCCACCAAAATACGCTTGTCATCGGCCGTGCCGAACAAATCGGCCGGCATCTGACCGGTTTTAATCCGCCACTTGATGTTTTGCGTCTGCAGATCCAGCGCGATCAATTCGTCACTGTCTTGCATCGTCGAGTAAACCGTGCTGCTTTTGCTGTCAATCCACAAATGGCTGGGCGTCTTGCCGGTCGACACGCGCTTGGCCAGCGTCATGTTGCTGCCGTCCCAGCGGAAAATGTCAATGTGATTGAGCCGGTTGGCGGCCGTGACAAACCACTTCATGTCTGGCGAAAAGCGCAGGTGGTACGGATCAAGAACGCCGCGCACCGTGTGCTGGACTTCTGCCGTTTTGGGGTCGATGAAGGTCAGGGAATCCGACAGCGCATTGGCCACAATGACCGACTTTTCGTCCGGCGTCATGTACAGGTGGTGCGGCTGCTTGCCGGTGGCAATGCGTCGGGTTTCAGTCCAGGTGGTCAGGTCCAGCACGCTGACACTGTCGTCCAACGAATTCAGCACGAACAAGGGTGGCTTGACGGGCGCTGGCGTGACCGACGCCACAGGGGTAGCAGCCGACACATTCAATACAGACGCCGACAACAGCGTCAACACCACATAAAAAAAAGGAAGAAAGCGGGATGCAGAAATCACAAAAATGCCTTGTCTGATCAGCGCGCCAGTGTAGCGGCCGAAGTCTCAATCAACGACTCATTCAACGTTACAGGCAGCGCAGCCGCCGACACGGGGGCTGAAATACTCGCCAAATCGTCGGCCGTCAGCCAGCGCCACTGGCCGGCGGCCAAGTCAGCCGGCAGCAGCAAGCCGCCAATGCGTGAACGGTGCAAAAACTCAACCCGGTTGCTCACTGCGGCGATCATGCGCTTGACTTGGTGGTACTTGCCCTCCGTCAGCGTCAGACTGAGCTGAAGTTCGCCGGTTTGCACACAAGCCGCAGCGCGCACCGGTTTCGGGTCGTCGTCAAGCACCACACCCTCCAGCAGTTTTTGCACCTGCTGCGCATCGACCGGATGTTTGACCGTGACCTCATAGACCTTGGGCACGTGGTGCCGGGGCGAGCTCATGCGGTGGATGAATTTACCGTCATCCGACAGCAGCAGCAAACCGGTGGTGTCTTGGTCTAAGCGGCCCACAGCCTGCACGCCCGCCGCTGCACCGCCGCCGCGCTGGCGAATCGGCGGGGGCAACAAGGTGTAGATGCCGGGGTGCATGCCAGGCTTTTGCGAGCACTCGTAAGCCGTTGGCTTGTGCAGCATCAAATACGCTTTTTCGTGGTACTCCCAAGGCGTGCCCTGGACTTCGAAGTGCAACCCCTGCGCCTCAAAAGGTTCGGCAGCGTCATCGCAGACTGCACCGTTGACGATGACCAAGCCCTGTTGCACCAAACCGGCGCAAACCCGCCGGGTGCCAAAGCCTTGGGAAAATAAAATGTCTTGTAGTTGCATGCGTGCCATGGTCGTATTGTCGCTATTTGAAAAGGCTCGCATCCGAAGTATTGTGAACAGGCCGCAGGGAGTGATTTCGAAGGACTCAGTAAAAATCCATCCGAGATAGTGGCTCCGCCTAGTCGATCCGAACGGGCAAGGCCTCCAGGCCTCTGAAGAAAGAGTTTTTTCGCCAAGTCACGACGTCACTGGCCAGCCGCAAGGTCGGGTACTCCGAAAAAATATGCTTAAACGCCAGCCGAGCCTCCATGCGCGACAAGTGCGCACCAAGACAATGGTGAAGCCCCAATCCAAACGCCAGATGCCGATTCGGAGTCCGCCTGATGTCAAACGTATCGGGGTTTTCAAACACCGCAGTATCCCGATTAGCCGAACCGATGATCACCCCGAGTTGCTGACCTTTTTCTAGCTGCACACCGGCCACCTTTATAGGCTCGACTGCAATACGGAATGATGTTCGCTGCTCGGGACTTTCAAAACGCAATATTTCCTCAATGGCACCGGGCATCAATGCAGGATCTCGTGCCAGCATCTTCAATTGGTCTGGGTGACTCAGCAACAACCACAGTCCATTGCCGATCAGGTTGATGGTGGTTTCATGCCCGGCAAACACCAGGAAGCTCACCATGCCGATCAGTTCCTCCCGGTTGAGCTCTCCCTTCGTTTCACAAGCAATCAGATAACTCAGTAAGCTACCTTCTGGCATCCCCTTTGGCCGGTCCAGCAAAGTCTCGATGTAGGCCAGATAGGCCGCCAAGGCAACGCGCTGTCGAAAAAGCACTTCATCGGTGGCCGTCACGGAGTCAAAGCCGTCACCCAACACGACAGACCAAGCACGGACCTGTGCAAGATCAGCGGGTGGCAGGCCAATTAACTCACCAATGACGCGCAGCGGCAGCTGTTCTGCAAAATCGCCCACCATGTCAAATTCCGGCTGCTTGCTCAGAGGGGCCAACAACTCATTGGTGATGGCGTCGACACGCGGCTCCAACCGTTTCAAAAACCCAGCCGAAAAGTGCCCTGCAACCAATCGTCGCAAGCGTAAATGGTCTGGCGCATCTTGGTGCAGCATGGCCAGATCAAAAGGGGTCGAGGTGCCAGCAGGTCGAACTACCCTGAGGTTTTTGGAGATGACCGTTGTTTCCTTAAAAATCGCCACCGCTTCTTTATAGCCACCAAACAACCAGACCCCCGTGCTGCTGGTTTGCTGGTTGTGGGCTAGCCAAAAAGGCGCTCGTGCAGCTCTAATTTTTTCGTAAAAAGGATAGGGGTTCTGAAAAAAATCAGGCTGATTCAGGTTCATTTCGCCGCCCTTCATGACAAGAAGCCTTTGAGCCGCACCTCAAACAAACCGCCCTGGTCGTCGGTGACGCGGTAATCGGCCAAGCACATCATGTTCTCCCCCAGTTTCTTGATAGACGCTATCTTCATGTTCACATGAATTTGATCGGTGTTCCGAATGGCCCGAACACTTTTGGTGGTGCTTTCCAGCATCCAGCCCTCTTTTGTTTTTTCCTCGAGTCCAGCCCAAGCGTGGGCATAGACGATCATCAATTCAGACAGAAACTCCAGTGTCGAAAAAATCGTCAGATGAAACCCCTTGATGTCTGTGCCAGAAGTGAAGATGGACTGCATTGACACCGTGGTGCTCTGTTGACGGTCGCGTATTTCGATCTCGCCGATGCGCCAGCTTTCCTGCTTACGGCCTTCATTGAGGTAATGGGACGACAGTTTTTTGATCTGCTCAGGGCCAAGGTTCAGGTGGAGGGGTTCACGCATCGTTCATTTATCCAATAGTTCAAGGCTTAAACAGGTGGCTATTTGCGCCAGCGGCATAGGACGCACATCCCGCGCGGCCAAGTGGGACAACCAGTCCGACCATGGCGCGCACTCCGCATTCACCATCACAGGGCCGGCGCACGCCTTCAAAAGAAATTGTGCGAAACCACGCCAACGCGGCCAAGCCGATGCTCGTGCTGCGTCTTGGGGCGGTCCGGCCAGCACCAACACATCGAAGCGGTCCACCGGTAAGCCGGTTTTGTGAATGCTCTCGTCACACACCAACAGCACGATGACATCTACAGTGGGATCGCTGATCAAAGCCAGGCCGCCGGCATAGACATGCTTGGGGTTTTTCACCACAACTCGGCCATCAATGGTCACGACGTCAGGTACGGCCATGCCGACACGCAAGCCAGTGCCTGAAAGTGCTTTGCCAATTCGATCACAAAAGTCTGGCTCACTGGCCAGTCCTAGCACGACCACCACCGGAATACGACCCTGCCCATGCACCAAGCGGCTGAGCAAATACGCCGGTAAATGAGGCGACATCTGAGGTTGCGCGTTCACCTCGCAAATCGCCGCGCCCGACTCTAACCATGAACGGCTAATGTCCGGAATCAGTAAATCCACACCCGCCAAGTCAAGGCGCAACAAACGGGCCGACCTAACCGCCAACGCCAAATTGTCCGGGTGTGCCTGCGCCAGCGCAGGCACCGGCACTCCACCACTGGCCACGTTGGCTGCTCGGCGCAAGCGCACGAAAGCGGCTTTCGGCGGAATCGCTTGCGATCTCAGGCCTTGCTCAACAAGCAACTCCAGCGCCTCCTCGTCCAAAGGAATGCGTTTGAGCAAGTGCGTACTGCCGGGGTCACCCCGGCGAGGGTCAGCGTTCAGCTCCGCTAAGAGGTCAGCGACGCTGCGAAGCCCATCCCCGGTGACCCCGCCCGGCACCCGCTCGGCGACCCAGAACACCTCGTTTTGAAACACCTGCAAGCGGTAATCTCGCCCCTCAAAGTGCTTCTCTACAAGCACCACAGACGAAAGCTTTGCTGCCGCCTCGAAGGCTTTTCTGACGGCTGCCGCGGTTTTCAGGCCTGCTGCAACGCCTATCCCGCCATCAAGATCGGCCGGCTTCACCACCACCGGATAGCCCAATTGATCGGCTAGCTTCTCTGCCGAGTTGGCGTCCAACGCCCGCCCGTGATCGGGCACGGGAATGCCTGCCTGACGCAGCATCGCCGAAGTGGCCATCTTGTTGCGCGCCAACTGGGTCGAGATATTGGGCGTTGCATCGGTGAAGGAGCTGTCCAACCAACGGGCTTGCGCCCCCCAGCCGAACTGAAAAACGTTGCCCCAGACCTTTTGCACAGGAATGCCAGCTTGGTCAGCCGCTTCCAAAAAACGCAAAGTGTTCATACCTTGCGGGGCTCCGGCGCGCAGGGACTGGATCAGCGCCGGCAATTGCTGGGCAACCGCCGCCAACGGTTTGCCCGCCAATGCATCATTGACAGCACGAACCAGCCAACGCAAAGCCGCCAAGGCAGCCTGGTGAGTCTGCGGGGGACAAGCCAACACCAAGCCGACCACGCTAGGCTTGATCTTGATGGACTCAATCCTGTCTTCCACCCGGAATACCGGCAGTCCGGCATAGCGCAACAAAGATGCGGTCCATGTTTGAAGCCGCTCAAATAGTTGAGTTGTCGCGATTTGCCCTTTGCTTGGAACTGGGAGCACAACACCTATCAACAGGGCTTGTATCTTCTCGTCCAGTAGTATGAAGTCAAGCTCTTGCTCATCCGACAAGTGCAGTGATAAAGGGACCAAAAGACCGGGTTGCCCCCAACCGGGAACATACCCAGGGAAAAACTGAGGCGAGTAGGCCCATTCAACGCTGTATTGACCCATCTGCTCAGGCCCGATACGGTTCTGGCGCAGAAAAAGGGGGGCCCGCTTCAACAGAAATTACCAAGCCAACGACAGAAACGACTTTCGGATGGCCATAGTTGAAACCAAAACTACCTAAATCATTCATAGACCACCCCTGCAACGTAGGGACAGATGAGGCCCAAAAGAAATTCGTACATATTTTGGCTAGGGATTTCACTTCAGTCAACACACATCAAAACAAGTTTTTATTATGAAATTTATCGTCATAAAAAACCCTGGTACGCGCGCCAATGAGATGCGGGATACACAAAAGACGGTATTAAGTTGATGCAGTTCCCAACGCTATTGGGGCTGGCTTGGCGCAGTCTCTGCGCGCACAAAATGCACACACAAGCGATCAATCAGCGACTGCGCGTAAGCCGGCAAGGCGGCACGCTCACGTGTCAATATGTAGCGCTCACGCACGCACCAAGCATCACTCAGCTGCACCAGCGCCAAGCCCATCGCCGCTTGATAGCGCAGCGCGGTCGACTCCGGCACGATGCCCACGCCAACGCCCGCGCCAATCATCCGGCACATGGCGTCAAAACTAGACAGTTGGATGCGCAGTTTCATGGGTTTGCCGAGGCGGTCAGTCACTTGCGCTAAAAACATTTGCAA
This sequence comes from Comamonadaceae bacterium, assembly GCA_947451205.1. GTDB lineage: Bacteria > Pseudomonadota > Gammaproteobacteria > Burkholderiales > Burkholderiaceae_C > Polaromonas. Next base: position 3,185 of record CANFZL010000051.1, on the reverse strand, counting down.
GGTGCTGCCCTGCTGCATGCCAACGGCGTCTTCGTCCAGTGTGTCGGCAAAAGCGACCTGCTGGCGCTGCGCCAAGGGGTGCGACAGCGCGGTGGCCAGCACCAGTCTGTCGGTGCTGAAGTGCAGCCGCTCCAGCCCCAATGTATCCACCTGCCCGGCAACGATGCCCAAGTCAGCCCGGCCGTCCTGCACGCCACGGGCGATCTCAGCATTTGGCTTTTCCTGCAGGTCGATGTTCACCTTCGGGTTGTCGGCCAAAAACGGCGGCAGCAACTCGGGTAAAAAGTCAGTGACGGCGGTGGTGTTGGCAAAAACGCGCAAATGGCCACGCAAACCACCGCCATATTCGTTTAAATCGCCTTGCATCTGATCAACTTGGTACAGGATCAAACGAGCATGGTGCAAAAAAGCCTGGCCCGGCGGCGACAGCCGCACACCGCGAGCCTCCCGATAAAGCAGAGGCAAGTCGGCTTGCACTTCAAGTGCCTTGATCCGGGCGCTGGCAGCGGCCAAGGACAGATGGTGCTTGGCAGCCGCCTTGGTCAGGCTGCCTTCCTCGGCTGCCAATAGAAATAAGCGAAGGTCATTGAGATCAAAATGCATGAGGTCAATGGTAAGCGAAGGGTCATGAGCCTTCGAAAAAACAAAAGGCTACATCTCAAAATTCCCGCTTGCATTGACGCCGCGATAGACCGACCATCATCAACTCGACAAGGAGACACAAAATGACAACAACACGTTTTTCAACGACCCGCCGCACCTTGCTGTGGACTGCCGCACTTGGGCTTGGATTGTCCAGTTCCGCCGCGGTGCTGGCGCAATCCATCGCGCCCTACCCCAGTCGCCCAATTTTGATGGTGGTGCCGCAAGCCGCTGGCGGCACCAACGACATCGTCGGCCGCCTGGTCAGCCAAAAACTCGGCGAGCTATTGGGCACACCCGTGGCGGTTGAAAACAAACCGGGTGCTGGCGGCAACATCGGCACCCAATACGCCGGCAAGGCCGCCAAAGATGGCTACACGCTGCTGATGACCATCAGCAGCAGCCAAGCCATCAACCCGGCGCTTTACAAAAATCCCGGCTTCGATCCGGTCAAAGATTTCAGACCCATCGCCCTGATTGGTGCTGTGCCCAACGTGCTGCTGGCCAATTCGGACTTCCCGGCCAAGTCGGTGAAAGAGCTGATCAGCATGGCCAAGGCCAAGCCCGGCTTCTATCAGTACGCATCGGCGGGCAACGGCACGCTGAACCACCTGTTGGGCGAAATGCTCAACAACATGGCCGGCATCCAGTTGCAGCACGTTCCTTACAAAGGCGTTGCACCCGCGCTCAACGACGTTCTTGGCGGTCAACTGCCGCTGGTGTTTGCCAGCCTGCCATCGTCGCTGGCTCAAATCAAGGCGGGCAAGCTGAAACCGCTGGCGGTTAGCAGCCCACGCCGTTCGCCCGCATTGCCTGATGTGCCGGCGCTGTCGGAAATTGTGCCGGGCTACAGCGGCACGCTGTGGATTGGCCTGTTTGCACCCGCCGGTGTGTCGGCCGACGTATTGGCCAAGCTGCAAGACGGCATGAGCCGGGCGCTGGCCAGCAAAGACCTGCGCGACAAGCTGGAGTTGCAAGGCGTCGAGTTGGCAGCACCCACCACACCCGAGCAATTTGCAGCCCTGTTGAACGAAGACATCACGCGTTGGAGTCAGATAGTGAAACGCTCTGGCGCCGCCGTGGATTGAAACGAATTATTGAGAGGTATTTTTTGACATGACGACCACCTTGAATCCCCAAACCCTCGCCCACCTGCAAGACTGGCAAGGCCGAACCGAAACGCTTGAAGACCTGATCACGCCAGCACCGCTGCGGGCACTCAGCGCCACGCTGGACCGCGATGACCCGACGCCCATGGCTGGCACCGAGTTGCCGGCGCTGTGGCATTGGCTGTTTTTTCTGCCGCATCACCGGCAAAGCGAGATCGGTCCGGACGGCCATGCCAAGCGCGGTGGATTTTTGCCGCCCGTGCCATTGCCGCGCCGCATGTGGGCCGGTGGCCGTTTGCAGTGGCACGCGCCGCTGCGGGTGGGCGACACGGTCAAGCGCGTCTCGACCATCGAGTCGGTGACGCACAAGTCGGGCCGCAGCGGCGACTTGCTGTTTGTGCTGGTCAAGCACGAAGTCAGCAACGCTCAAGGTCTTTGCCTGACCGAAGAGCACGACATTGTTTACCGCCCAGCGGTGCAGCCCGGCGACCCAGTGCCGACGCCTGTGGCCGCCGAGCAAGGCGCGGCTTGGCAGCGCGACGTGACGCCCGACGACGTGCTGCTGTTTCGCTATTCCGCCCTGACCTTCAACGGCCACCGGATTCACTACGACCGCAAATATGTGACCGACGTCGAAGGCTACCCCGGCCTGATCGTGCACGGCCCCTTGATCGCCACGCTGATGCTGGACTTGGTGCGCCGGAACACTGACCGGCCGATCAAGCGCTTTGAGTTCAAAGCCCTGCGTCCGACTTTTGAGTGCGCTGACCAGCGCATCATGCGCGTCAACGGCCAACCTGAAACGGGTGCTCATGGTGACGGCTCGCACATCCGCTTGTGGACGCAAGACCACGAGGGCTGGCTGACCATGCAAGGTACGGCTGAACTCGGCTGAAGCACTGAACATATTTCCCTCGAACCAAGTTATCAAGCACCCATGAAAACCACCATCCCCGCCCCAGACGCCCATCAAGATATGCGCGAAGCCCTGCGCGACCTGTGCGGCAGCTTTGACGCCGCCTACTGGCAACAAGTCGACCACGAACGCGGCTACCCCGAAACCTTTGTCAACGCACTGACCGAAGCCGGCTGGCTGGCCGCACTGATTCCTACCGAATATGGCGGCTCTGGCTTGGGCTTGGCTGAAGCCTCGGTCATCATGGAAGAGATCAACTTCTCCGGCGGCAATGCGGGTTCATGTCACGGCCAGATGTACAACATGGGCACGCTGCTGCGCCACGGCTCCAAGATTCAAAAAGACCTGTACCTGCCGAAGATCGCCACCGGCGAATTGCGCTTGCAGTCGATGGCCGTCACCGAACCCAGCACCGGCACCGGCACCACGCAACTCAAAACCACCGCCGTCAAAAAGGGCGACCGCTACGTCATCAACGGCCAAAAGGTTTGGATCTCGCGCATTCAACACTCAGACCT
>CANFZL010000050.1 GCA_947451205.1 Comamonadaceae bacterium | reverse complement strand
AGTCCCACCTGCCATGAACGCTGCCATTCCCGTTGCCTTAGAAGCCGCCTCCCCCCATGTCATGAACACTTACGGCCGTCTGCCGCTGGCCCTCACGCATGGTCAGGGCTGCAGGGTTTGGGACGTCAACGGTAAGTCGTATCTGGATGCGCTAGGCGGCATTGCCGTCAACACGCTCGGCCACAACCACGCCAAACTGGTGCCCGCCCTGCAAGAGCAGATCGGCAAGCTGATCCACACCTCAAATTATTACCACATCCCACTGCAAGAAGCGCTGGCCGCGAAGCTGGTCGAACTCTCCGGACTGACCAATGTGTTCTTCTGCTCGACCGGGCTGGAGGCCAATGAAGCAGCCCTCAAACTGGCGCGCAAGTTCGGCCACGACAAAGGCATCGACAAGCCCGAAATCGTGGTCTACGACAAAGCTTTTCACGGCCGCAGCATTGCCACGCTGAGTGCCACCGGCAACGCCAAGGTGCAGGCCGGTTTTGGCCCGCTGGTGGAAGGCTTTGTACGTGTACCACTGAACGATATCGAGGCCCTGAAAAAGGCCACCGTTGGCAACCCCAATGTGGTGGCGGTGTTTTTGGAAGCTATTCAGGGCGAAGGCGGCGTCATCTCGGTGGACACGCTGTACCTGCAGCAGGTGCGCCAACTGTGTGACGAGCAAGACTGGCTGATGATGATTGACGAAGTGCAGTGCGGCATGGGCCGCACCGGCAAATGGTTTGCGCACCAATGGGCTGACATCAAGCCGGACGTGATGCCGCTGGCCAAAGGCTTAGGTTCGGGCGTGCCAGTGGGCGCTGTGGTGGCGGGCCCCAAAGCCGCGCATATTTTTGCACCCGGTAACCACGGCAGCACCTTTGGTGGCAACCCACTGGCCATGCGCGCCGGGGTGGAAACCATCCGCATCATGGAAGAAGACGGTTTGCTGGCCAACGCCGTGAAGGTCGGCGACCACCTGAAAGCGGCACTCACGCGTGAGCTTGGCAGCCTGCCCGGCTTGAGGGAAATCCGTGGCCGCGGCCTCATGCTGGGTGTTGAATTGACCCTGCCTTGCAGCGAGTTGGTGGAGCGCTGCGCAGCCAACGGTCTGCTCATCAGCGTCACCGCTGACACGGTCATCCGCTTGGTGCCATCGCTCATCATGACCACAGCCGAAGCCGACGAAGTGGTCGGCATTTTGTGCCCACTTATTCTTCAACTGCTGAAGGAAAAGGCATGAACACGAAAACGCCCATGCCGATCAAACATTACCTGCAGTTCAGCGACCTGAACGCCAGCGACTACGCCTACTTGTTTGAGCGTGCTGCCCTGATCAAGAAAAAGTTCAAGGCTTACGACAAGCACCAGCCCTTGATTGACCGCACCTTGGTCATGATTTTTGAAAAAGCCTCGACCCGCACCCGTGTGAGTTTTGAAGCCGGCATGTACCAACTGGGCGGCACAGTCGTCAACCTGACCACCGAAGGCAGCCAACTGGGACGTGCCGAGCCGATTGAAGACAGCGCCAAAGTCATCAGCCGCATGGTGGACTTGGTGATGATCCGAACCTTTGAGCAGACCAAAATTGAACGCTTTGCCGAGCACTCGCGCGTGCCCGTCATCAACGGCCTGACCAATGAGTTTCACCCCTGCCAAATTTTGGCGGATATCTTCACCTACATCGAACACCGCGGCTCGATCAAAGGCAAGACCGTGGCTTGGGTCGGCGACGGCAACAACATGGCCAACACGTGGCTGCAAGCCAGTGAAATCCTGGGCTTCAAAGTTCACCTGAGCACACCGGGCGGCTACGAAGTCGACCAGTCGATTGCCGGCATCCGTTCAGCCGACAGTTACGCCGTCTTCAAAGACCCGATGCAAGCCTGCGCTGGCGCCGATTTGGTGACCACCGATGTCTGGACCAGCATGGGCTACGAAGCCGAAAACGAAGCCCGTAAAAAAGCCTTCGCCGACTGGTGCGTCGACCGCGACATGATGGCTGCAGCCAAACCTGACGCACTGTTCATGCACTGCCTGCCCGCGCACCGCGGTGAAGAAGTCGAAGCCGACGTCATTGACGGGCCGCAGTCAGTGGTCTGGGATGAAGCCGAAAACCGCATGCATGTGCAAAAAGCCTTGATGGAATTTTTGCTGCTGGGCCGGCTAAGCTAAAGCTTCAACTAGCTTTCGGCTGACGTTCAGCCGCGTCCGACGAACGGCATTTTGGTCGCCATCACGGTCATGAACTGTACATTCGCGTCAGGCGGCAAACTGGCCATGTGAACGACCGATGTGGCCACGTGCTCAACGTCCATCATGGCTTCAATAGCGATCTCGCCGTTGGCTTGCATGACACCCGTAGACATGCGTTGCGACAGCTCGGTCAGCGCATTGCCAATGTCGATTTGACCGCAAGCGATGTTGTACTTGCGACCATCCAAAGAGATGGATTTGGTCAGCCCGGTGATGGCGTGTTTGGTCGACGTGTAGGGCGCTGAATTAGGCCGCGGTGCATGGGCCGAAATCGAGCCATTATTGATGATCCGACCGCCTTGCGGGGTTTGCGCTTTCATCACCCGGAAAGCGGCCTGCGCACACAAAAAAGATCCTGTCAGATTGATGTTGACGGTGTTTTGCCACTGCTCAAAAGTCAGATCTTCAAAACCCACTGAGGGCAAGCCAACGCCGGCGTTGTTGAACAACACGTCGACACGGCCAAAGGTCTGGCGCGTGTGCTCAAAAAGTGCGGCCACAGAATCGGGTTTAGAAACATCCGTCGAAACGGCCAAAGCGCGATCGAAACCTAGGGCCTTGGCTTCAATCACAACAGCCTCAAGCGGCTCGATGCGTCGACCGGCCAGCGCCACACTGTAACCAGCCTTGAGCAATGCCATTGCAACCGCTCGACCAATACCAGTACCAGCACCGGTGACCACCGCGACTTTATTATTTGAACTCATCTTGTCTCCTGATATTTATAGATTAATTTTAAAAAACCTGTTGCATCTTACCGACCCTCAACGCAGTTGCCGGGTCGCTCTGGGTGCATAGATCGGACTGCCTGACGCAGGTACTCCGTACAACCACGGCACATCCAACAAGCGCTGCCCCAGCAGTCGCAGCGACAAATCGCGCCCCAGTCGCAGCACGCCGGTGGCGTGGAAAATCTTGCCATTGCGCACGGATCTAGACTGCACGCGGGCGTTGCGCTGCCAGCGCTGCAAAGCATAGTGGCGCAGTGCCAACGGCACATCGGCCAGCGGCCTGACGACGCCCGACAGGCAGCGACCCAACTCTGCCGCGTCTTCGATGGCCATGCCCGCACCTTGCGCCAGATAGGGCCGCATCGGATGCGCAGCATCACCCAATAAAGCCACTCGTCCGCAGGCCATTTGGTCTGCGCTGTGCAACGGCGGCCGTTCGCACAGCGCCCACAAACGCCAAGCGGGTATCGCTTCGATCAAGGCCAACAGCTCAGCGCATTGACCGGCCAGACCGGCCTGCACGTCAGCCGCCAATGCAGCGTGATTCCAGTCTTGCATGTCGGCTGGTGGCTCTCCGTGCAAGATGACCACCACATTCAGCATCTCCCCTGCGCGCACCGGATAGCTCACCACATGCAGTCGCGGCCCCAGCCAGACAGTGACTTGCTGGCTGCGCAAGGACACCGGTAAATCAGTTTGGCGCAACAAAGCCCGATAAGCCAGATGCCCAGTCGGCTGTGCAGGTGCGTCGGCTAACACCTGTTTTCGCACGGCGCTCCACAAGCCATCAGCACCAATCAGCACATCGCCTTCGACCCGGTGGCCATCGGCCCAGTCGACTTGCACGCCTTCCGGTGTGCTGGTGAAACCGGCCACGGGCGCATTCAAATTCAGGTGCACCTCGCCGCGACCAGCCACGCTGGCCAGCAGCAAAGCGTGCAGGTCGCCGCGGTGCAGCGTCGCATAGGGTGCGCCGTAGCGCTCTGTACAGCGGTTGCCCAAGGCTAAGCGGCCGAGTTCATGGCCCTTGGACGCACTGCGCACACTGAGTTGTTCCGGGAATGCAGCGACTTGGCTGAGCGCCCGACCCAAGCCCCAGCCGTGCAACAGGCGGGTCGCATTTGGCCCAAGCTGAATGCCAGTGCCCACTTCAGAAAAAGCGTCGGCTTGCTCATAGAGCCGAACTTCCCAACCAGCCCGAGCAGCCGCCAACGCGGCCGCCATCGCGCCGATGCCGCCCCCGGCAATCAGGGCTTGACGGGTCATGTCTGAGCGCGCGGCGTCATGCTGCGAGCAGCTGCCGGAGGACGAAGGGCAAAATACCGCCGTGACGGTAATAGTCCACTTCAATAGGGGTGTCGATACGCAAGATCAGCTCCAATTTTTGCTGCGAACCATCGGCTCGCGTGATCACCAGTTTGGCACGACTCTGGGGCTTCAAACCAGGGTCTGGCAACACATCAATCACTTCGTTGCCGGTCAGCCCCAAAGTCTGCCAAGAGTCGCCTGGGCAGAACTGTAACGGCAAAACGCCCATACCGACCAAGTTACTCCGATGAATTCGCTCAAAACTACCGGCAATCACAGCACCCACGCCCAACAGTTGCGTGCCCTTGGCCGCCCAGTCACGGGACGAACCTGTGCCGTATTCTTCACCGGCAAAAATCACGGTGGAGGCGCCGGCGGCAAGGTACTTCATGGCCGCGTCATAAATGGCCATTTTGTGGCCGAGCTCAGAGCCCGGCTGTTGAAACAGCGTGACGCCGCCCTCCTCCCGTGAACCGTCTGCGCCCTGCGGGATCATCAAATTTTTGATGCGCACATTGGCAAAGGTACCGCGCATCATCACTTCGTGGTTACCGCGGCGCGAACCGTAGCTGTTGAAGTCAGCCTTGCGAACACCGTGCGCAAGCAGCCATTGACCGGCGGGTGAGTTCTCCTGAATCGAACCCGCTGGCGAAATGTGGTCGGTGGTGATGGAGTCGCCAAACAGCGCCATGATGCGCGCGCCCTTGACCGACACAGCGTCGTCGGTCTTGGCATTCTTCGCATCCGCACGACCGACAGCCGCGTCCATGACGAAGTCATCAAAGAACGGCGGCTCAGCAATATAGGTGCTGTCCGGCCAGCTGTAGGCCTTGCCGGTGACGCCCTGAACCTGCTCCCAGAGTTCACCCGGATCGGCTTTGATCTTGGCGTAATTGCTGCGATAGGCCTCGCCGTTCATGGCGAACTTCATCAGGGCATGAATCTCTTCACTGGTCGGCCAGATGTCGCGCAGGTAAACATTTTTCCCGCCTGTGCCCTGCCCCACCGGCTCGGTCACGAGGTCGCGCAGCACGGTGCCGGCAATGGCATAAGCCACCACCAAGGGCGGGCTGGCCAAAAAGTTGGCTTTGATGTTCGGGTGAATGCGGGCTTCAAAATTTCGGTTGCCCGACAGCACGGCAGCGCAGATCAAATCACTCTCGCCAATCGCCTCGTTGATCTCCGGCGTCAAATCGCCCGAGTTGCCAATGCACGTCGTGCAACCGTAGCCGGCCAGCGCAAAGCCGAGCTGCTCAAGATAGGGCATGAGGCCGGTTTGCGTCAAGTAATCCGTGACGATGCGTGAGCCCGGCGCCAGCGAGGTCTTGATGTGCGGCTGCACTGCCAGCCCGGCTGCCACGGCTTTTTTGGCCAGCAGCCCGGCCGCCAACAGCACGCTAGGGTTCGAGGTGTTGGTGCAACTGGTGATGGCGGCAATCAACACGTCGCCGTTGCCAATAGTGATGTCATTTCGCTGCGCGGCAGTCGTGGGCGCCAATGACTTGGCCGTCTCAAGCGTCGGCCGATTGGCCTCCATTTCCGCGACAAAACGCGGGCCGCCGGCAGGCACCGGCGGGCTCACCGGCGCAGCATCTAAGGGCCCCGCATCGCTGCGTTGCAACTGGACGCGCGTTTCCAGCAGCGCCGCATCTTGGTTGAAGCCGTTGGCTGCCACCGGCTGGCTGAACAGCGACGAAAACTGCTGCTTCACGTTGCCCAGCTCGATCCGGTCTTGAGGCCGCTTAGGGCCGGCCAAACTAGGTGTCACATCATCCAAGTTGAGCATGACAACTTGCGAGTAATCAATCTCTCCGGCCAAGGGCACACCGAACAACTCTTGCGCCCGAAAGTAAGCCTCGAAGGTCTCGATTTCGGCTGCCGTGCGGCCGGTACCGCGAAAGTAATCCATCGTTTTTTCATCGACCGGGAAGAAGCCCATGGTGGCGCCGTACTCGGGCGCCATATTGGCCAGCGTAGCGCGGTCGGGCGCACTCAGCGTGCGCGTTCCTTCACCGAAAAATTCGACGAACTTGCCCACCACTTTTTCACGGCGCAAAACTTCTGTCACGCGGAGCACCAGGTCGGTGGTCGTCACGCCTTCGCGCAAACGGCCGGTGATCTCAAAGCCCACCACGTCAGGCGTCAGCATGTAGACCGGCTGGCCCAGCATGGCGGCTTCGGCTTCAATGCCCCCCACGCCCCAACCGACGACGCCCAGGCCGTTGATCATGGTCGTGTGGCTGTCCGTGCCAACCAGGGAGTCGGGGTAGTAAATGGCATCGGCATCCGTGCCGCTGCGATGCACGCCGCGCGCCAGATATTCAAGATTGATTTGGTGGACGATGCCAAAGCCTGGCGGCACCACGCCGAAAGTGTCAAACGCCTGCATGCCCCATTTGAGGAACTCGTAGCGCTCACGGTTGCGCTGAAATTCGAGCTTCATGTTCAGGTCGATCGAGTCCTTGGCACCGTAGTGGTCGACCATCACCGAGTGATCAACCACGAGGTCCACCGGCACCATCGGCTCAATGCGCTTCGGGTCTTTGCCGAGTCTGACAGCGGTGCTGCGCATGGCGGCCAAGTCGGCCAGCAAAGGCACACCCGTGAAGTCCTGCAGCAACACGCGGGCGACGACGAAAGGAATTTCCTCGGTGCGCTCGGCTTGAGGTTTCCAGTTAGACAATTGGGCCACATGTTCCGGCGTGATCTTGTCATTGTCGCAATGGCGCAGCACCGACTCCAAGACGATGCGGATCGACATCGGCAAACGTTTGATGCTCGGGAACTGGCGCGTCAGCTCTGGCAGAGAATAAAAGCGTCCGGTGGTGCCAGAACTTGTTTGAAAAGTCTGCAGTGTGGAAGCGAGGTCAGGGGATGTTGCGGGCCATTGAGACATGGTGAACTCCTTTTCAGATTCGATGAACATCACCGGCAAGGCTATCGTGAGCCAAGCCCGAATGACGATGAACCGGTCGCAATGACCTTGCTTCATTTTGGCAGGCGAAGACACTACAGACGCAGCGCTAGCGCATGGCCTCAGCTGGCAACGGGCATTGCAGCGGCATTGTCGACAAAGGATGACAAGCCTTTGCGGCAGTCGGCCACGGGTTTATATTCAGGTCTTTGACTCATGACGGCCAGCAGACCAGATGCCTTTTAGCAACACACCCCAAAATGCAGCCACGCGGGAGCCATCTGCCGTGGCCGACTCGGCTGCTGAAAGCCCTGAGCTTGTACAGGATCCGGCCGATGAAAAGGCGCCGCGCTACCTGAAGGAAAATGACAGTGCGATCGCTCTGGCTTGGCGTGTCGTCCTCGGACGCTACCGTGCCATCTGCGACAAAGCCAGCCGCAACTTCATGCGGCGCACCTTGCGCATCGGCATTTCTGCGCGCATTTTTCATCCGGAGCCGGGTAGCGTCGGGCTGCGCAGCAAAAACTTGCAGTACCTAGAAGAGTCGATCGCCCAATGGGTCATGTCGCGCGACGTGCTGGTGTTCATGATTCCGACCGTCAACACAGGCGGCCTGTTGCACCCGAGCAATATCACGCTACGCCATTACGCGCGCCACCTCGACGGCTTGGTACTACAAGGCGGGGCCGACGTCTCTCCGCAGTCCTATTCGCAGTCGCCCACGCGGCCAGAATGGAGCGGCGACCGCGCTCGCGACGTGTATGAGCTGGAGTTGTTGCACGAATTTGTTGATGCTGGCAAGCCGGTGCTGGGCATTTGCCGGGGCTGCCAGTTGATCAACGTCGCTTTTGGCGGAACGCTGTACCAGGATATCGCGGCCGAAGCGCCTGCCGCCAACGAGCATGTCAACGCGCAATATGACAACTTGCACCATGCGATCAACTTCGCCAAGGGCTCATCGCTGCAAGCGTTGTTTCCGAAGCAGAGCGGGTCGCTGGTCAATTCGATCCACCATCAGGCAGTCAAGGACCTGGGCCGCGACATCACGGTAGAAGCGCGCTCGCATGGCGACAACATCATCGAAGCGATTCGCTACCAGCGTGCCAATTTCGTGATGGGTTTGCAGTGGCACCCGGAGTTCCATTCGGCCGGCAGCACGGAATTGCTCGACTGCACGCCGATTCTTGATCAGTTCTTGCGCGCGGCACGCGAAACACGGTTTTAAAACGCCAGCGTCAGATTTAGAGACCAGACTTCAAACGTTCATCGCTTCGCCGCGAAATCCCCGAATAGCCGCATCGACCATGCCTTCGGCGCTACCTTGGCTTTGGTATTGGGTGCGGAGATATTGGGCATGGCTCCCATGCATCGCTGCGTCCGTCAGGTGCTGCAGGCCGGCGCTGCCGCCCAGCGCCTCGGCGTGCGGCTCCATCTTGCGCAGCGTCGTGATGATGTCTTCGCGCAGCGACATCGTTTCATAGGTTTTCGGGTTCGTGATCGCACCATCCAGGCCGAAGCGACAAGCTTGGAAACGGTTGTAGTTGTAAACCAAGTAGTCATCCTCGACCGGTGGATCTTCGCGGCGTTCCAGCAAGTGCCGACACAGCGCTTGAAGGTACGCCGCCAGCGCCGCAGCGCGCTCGACCGTCAGGGGCGTGTCGCAGACGCGCAATTCGATGGTGCCAAACTCCGGCTTGGGCCGGATATCCCAGTAAAAATCCTTCATGCTTTTGATGATGCCGGTCTTTGCCATCTTCGCAAAATATACCTCTGAAAATTCTTCCCAGCGCAGCGTGAATGGCGCGCGCCCGCTCATCGGAAAAGCAAACACTGAGTTAAGGCGGGCCGAGTCGAACTGCGTGTCGCGCCCCTGCACGAACGGTGACGACGCCGAAAGCGCGATGAAGTGCGGCACGTAGCGATTCAGCGCATGCAGCAAGAACATAGCGTCGTCGCCCGATGCGCAACCGATGTGCACGTGCTGGCCAAAGATGGTGAACTGTTTCGCCAAGTAGCCGTAAAGCGTCGACAGTTCTTGAAAGCGCGGCCCAGAAAATATTTTCTGTGATGACCATTGCTGGAAAGGATGTGTTCCGCCGCCACAAATGCCGATATTGAGCCGGTCCCCCGCATCCACCAGCGTGTCACGGATGTCCTGCAATTGGGCCAGTAAAGGTTCGTGCTGCGTGTGCACACTCGAATTGATTTCGATCATGCTCTCGGTGATCTCGGGCGTGACGTTGCCGGGGAACGGTTTGCGGTCCAGCAAATGCAGCAGGTCCGGGCTGGCATCGGTCAGATCAAAGTCCGACAGATTGACAAGTTGCAATTCAAGTTCGACGCCGAAGGTCAGCGCTGCCGACTGAGAGAAGGGCTCGAGTGCCATCTAATTCGTCCCTTTCTGCTGGGTTTCTTTGGCCCAGATCAGCGCGCGCTGGAACACGATCGGCCCGACGATTTCTAGGATCAACGTCATGGCTGCCAGCGCGCTCAGTTCATGACCTAAGTCGACGCCGCTCTGCCGCGCATGTTCGAGCAATAAAATGATGAAGGCCGACACCGGCGTCAGCGCCATGCCGGTCAGCGCGCCCTTGCGCCACGAAATCCCGCTGACGTGCGAAAACGCGGTCACGCTGGCGACTTTGGTGATGAAGCGCGCGCCGATCACCAGCAGCGCCAGGCCGGTGCCGTTGACTAAGGTCGGCCATTGCATCGTCGATGCAGCAAAAACGAACAACAGCACCGTCAGCAATTCGCCGAGTGCACCGAAATTGCGCTGAGTCTTGCTGAAGGCAACACGCCGGTGCCGCGCGACGAGGCCAAAGGCCAGCGTGGCCAGCAAGGGCGACAGGCGGGTGCTGTAGGTCAGCGCGACGAGCAAGATCACCGACAGCGCGAATGCGACGGTGGCGTCTTGCGTCATGTTGCCGAGTTTGCGCAGCATTGCTGGCACAACGATGCCGAACAGCGCCCCGACGCAGGCCGAGGCCAGCAATACGATCAAGCTGCTGCTGGCAGCTCCCAGCCAGTTGCCAGAACTGTGGAAAATCCAGAGCCCAACGATGGCATTGAAGGTGAATACAGCGAGCACGCAATTGATCGCTGTCAGGTGCAGCACACGCTCGGTCACTTGGCCCGAACTGCGCTCTTCGTTGATGACGCGCAGCACGGTGGCAGGCGACGATGACATTGCCAGCGACGCCAGCAGCAGCGCATTCATCGTCGACACCCCGAACTGGTTGGCTATCAGGTAAACAACGACAAAGGTGCCGAAAGCTTCGACCAGGCCCATCACAACCAACCACGGGTTGTTGCGCAGCCAGCGCAGATTGATCCGATAACCCATCTCAAACAGAATCAGACCGAGTGCGACATCCGCCATCAACATCATGGTCACACTGCCGGATTGCGGCAGCACGCCGATCGAATTTTGAGCAAGCACGAAGCCGACCAGACCGTAAAAACTGATTCTGGGCAAACCAGTCCAGCGGTGGCCAAACTCGCCAGCGACCCAAGCGGCGGCAATTGCAAAAGGCCAGGACAGATCGGCCAGAGTTGATAAAAGTGACTGCACAGGCGCTCCGTCCATCACTGGAGTTCCGGCAAAACGCCCTCAGGCAAGGGATATTGATCGACGTTCAAACACATGCTGACCAGCGTGTAGTAACTCATGGCGGCCATCAGATCAACCACGCCTTGTTCGCCAACTTGCGTTGCCAGTTCTGCATAGGTAGCGTCACTGACTTGCCGGGTCTGGATCAGCTCATGGCAAAACGCGTGTACCGCCGCGAGCGACCCCGACAAAGACGCGGGCGCATGACCTTGCGCAATGGCTTTGATGAGGTTTTCATCGAGACCGGCATCGAGCGCCATTTGGCGGTGTGCCCACCAGACAAACTGGCTAGTCCAAAATCGCGCGATCATCAAAATCGCCAGTTCGTTGAGCATCAAGGGCAAGGACGATTCGAAGCGCGTATGCACGCCAAACTGCTGCGCCAATTGCCCCAACGCGGGACTGCGCAGCAAGACGTTGTAAGGCCCTTGCATGGAGCCGCGCTTGCCGCCAAGCACACTCTGCGTCATCTGCTGCTGGGCGGGTGTCATTTCTGACCACGTGAGCGGCGCAAAGCGCTTGCCGCGCAGCTGAAATTCTGGAATGGTATTGTTATCAGTGGTCATTAAACAGGCCTGTCGCCTTGCAGCGTGATGCGGTGCATCACACGTCGAAAGCCATGGTAATCATTGACCGGGTTGTGCTGAGCGCAGCGGTTGTCCCAAAAGGCGATGGCGTTCGGCTCCCAAGCAAAGCGGCACGTGAACTCCGGCTTGATTTGATGTTGAAACAAAAACTGCAACAAGGGCGCGCTTTCTTCGTCGGTCATGCCCTTGATGCCCGCGGTGTGCGCGACGTTAACAAACAAGGCCTTTTGCCCGGTTTCAGGGTGCGTGCGCACCACCGGGTGCTCGGCCAAGTAAGACTTAGGCGCAGCCTCTTTGCCGTCTGACTTGATGCGGTCTTCACGTGTTTTAGAGACGTCGGCCTTGGCCGAACTGCTGATGCCCACAAGGCCATCCAGCAGGTTTTTCATGGTGGCCGACAAGGACTCGTAGGCCAGACATTGGTTAGCAAACATCGTGTCGCCGCCGTACGGCGGAACTTCCAGTGACAGCAACATAGAGCCCATAGGCGGCGACTCCAAGTAGGTGGTGTCTGAATGCCAGATGCCGCCAAAGTTGACTTTTTCGTGCTCTAGTTTTTTGACTTCAATGATGTGTGGAAAGCCCTCTAGGCCCTTGACGAAGGGGTACTCGATCGGCTCGCCCATAGCTTTTGCAAAGTCCAGAAACTGCTGCGGTGTCAATTTTTGCTGCCGCAAGAAAATAACCTTGTACTGCAAAAAAACCTGGCGTATTTCGGCCGCCAGCGCGGACGACATTCCCAGCGACAGATCAACGTCGGAGATCACCGCACCGAGTGCGCCGGCAATAGGATGGATGTTCATACGCGTACCTTTTAGTCAGCTGTAGCGCCAGACGACTTGACGACTGCCGCCCAGCGCTGAATGTCGGCGTGCAACACAGAGCCAAATGCCTGCGGCGTACTCTCATAAGGCTCAGCACCCAATGCTGCAAACTTCAGCAAGGTGTCTTTGTCGTGAAGAATGTTGTTAACGTCATCATTGATCTGACGAACCACCGCTGGCGGCATGCCCTTCGGGCCGAACAGACCGAACCATGGGTTGATGACAAAATTCGGGTAACCAGATTCAGAAATCGTCGGCATATCCTTGAAGGCCAGCGCGCGTTTCGATCCCGTCACGCCCAGACCTTTGACAGTGCCGGCACGAATATGTTGAGCCACCGATGGCAGACTGGTGAAGACCAGTTGGATTTGACCTGACAACAAATCGTTCAAGGCCGGTGCAGCACCTTTGTAGGGGACATGCTGCATCTTGGCCTGCGTCGCAACGCTGAACATTTCGCCCAACAAGTGGTTCACAGAGCCATTACCCGCAGAACCAAATGAGATAGGGTTTTTAGCCGCGTAAGCCGCTAATTCACGGATAGTGTTGACCGGCAATGAACCCGTCACAGCCGCCACAAATGGCACATTGGCCAAGGTAGCAACCGGGGTGAAATCGGCCTCTGGGTCAAACGGCAGTTTTTTGTAAATGCTGACATTGATGGCGTGCGAACCCACATACGACATCAGCAAGGTGTAGCCGTCACCGGGCGCTTTGGCCACCACGTCCATGCCGATGTTGCCGCCCGCCCCAGCGCGATTTTCAATCACCACCGGCTGACCCCATTTCTCTGACAACTTCTGGCCGACGATGCGCGCCAAGGCGTCTGAAGCACCGCCAGGTGTTTGCGGCACCACGATGCGCACCGGCTTGCTCGGAAATGTTTGCGCTTGTGACAGCACAGTGGTGAGCGCCAACAAGGCGGCGCAGGTTATATTTTTTATGGTCATTCGTGTCTCCAAAATACGGAACGCTCATTATGAGCGGGAACGAAAAAGCCCTCGTTTTTCAACGAGGGCTTTTTCGTACTGGGCGCAAACCCAGCTTTAAAAGTCAACCGATTCAGTTGACTGATTCAGCGACGTCCGTGTAGTCCTTGACT
>CANFZL010000049.1 GCA_947451205.1 Comamonadaceae bacterium | reverse complement strand
AGTGGTCCAGTAAAAAATCGAGGTCGGCCAGGTAGTCGGGGA
Organism: Comamonadaceae bacterium; assembly: GCA_947451205.1. GTDB lineage: Bacteria > Pseudomonadota > Gammaproteobacteria > Burkholderiales > Burkholderiaceae_C > Polaromonas. Next base: position 13,307 of record CANFZL010000049.1, on the reverse strand, counting down.
ACCAAAAACTGTCGGCATCACCTGCATCAGTCTGACCAAAACCGCGCCAGTCGGGCGCGATCACGCTGCGACCCTCGGCAAAGGCGTTTGAGAAGGCGTCCACCATGAATTGATAAGACGCAGCGACGTCCATCCAGCCGTGCAACAAGACCAGCGGTGGCGTGCTGTTGGCGGTAGACAAGGCAGGGCCCCAGTGCTGAACGTGGTAACTCAGGCCGCGTATAGGGACAAACTCGCTGTGGGCTTGGCGTTTTTCTTTGTACATTCTGCAGATCATAAGGAGCGTTGGTGAAACACAGTCAAGACGAAGATTTGAATGAGGCCGACAACTACGCCGAACTGCACGCTGGTTTTCGCTGGCAGGTGGACACTTATTTCAACATCGCGGAGGTCTGCTGCCGCCGCTGGGCCAATGACATCCCGGCCACCGATGGTCATTCGCCGGCGATCCGCAGAACCGCCATCCGTGCTCACCATCCGGATTCCGAAAGTGTCTTTTACTCTTACGCAGAACTGCAGCAAGCCGCTGATGCACTGAGTCACGCCTTGCGGGCACTTGGCGTGCGGCGTGGCGACCGGGTGGCCATCGTCATGCCGCAGCGGTTTGAAACCGCCGTGGCTTACATGGCGGTGCTGCAAATGGGCGCCGTCGCCATGCCGCTGTCGATTTTGTTTGGCCCCGAAGCGCTGGCATACCGCTTGCAGGACAGCGAGACCGTGCTGGCGATTGGTGACGACAGCTCGATGGCCAACTTGCAAATGATCCGCCCGCAATGCCCAGCGCTGCGCACCGTGATGGCTGTCGGTAGCGCCAAAGGGCAGGGCGATGTGGACTACGACAGCGCGTTGGCGGCGCAGCAAAGCGGTTTCACGGCCGTGCGCACCAAGGCTGCGGAAGCTGCCATCTTGATCTACACCAGCGGCACCACTGGGCCCCCCAAAGGGGCGCTGCTGGCGCACAGCGCCTTGCTCGGCAACTTGCCGGGTTTTGTCTGCAGCCAGAACTGGTTTGGTTTCGACGGCCAAAGCAACGCAAGTTCACATGCCGTGTTTTGGTCGCCGGCAGATTGGGCCTGGACTGGCGGGTTGATGGACGCCTTGCTGCCAACACTGTATTTTGGTCGGCCTATCGTGGCCTACAACGGCCGCTTCAGCCCCGAGCTGGCCTTCTCGCTCATGCAGGCCCAAGGCGTGACCCACACGTTTTTGTTCCCAACAGCGCTCAAAGCCATGATGAAGGCTTACCCGCGCCCACGCGAGCACTTCAGCTTGGAGCTAGAAGCCATCATGAGCGCTGGAGAAGCCGTCGGGGATGCCGTTTTTGCTTACGCGCGGGACGAAATGGGCGTCGTCATCAACGAAATGTTCGGGCAGACCGAGATCAATTATGTGGTGGGCAATTGTTCGATGAACCGCGCCAGCGCTGGTGGGAGCGAACGCAGCGCAGGGCCGCCCCAAGCCAGTTCAGCCCCCTCGGGGGGCAGCGCAGTACGCGAAGCGACAAGCGTGGGGGCCTTCTGGCCGGCTAAGCCCGGCAGCATGGGCAAGGCTTACCCGGGCCATCAGGTGAAGGTGATTGACGAAGAAGGGCTGGAGTGCGCTGTCGGTGTGCCGGGCGATGTGGCGGTGAATCGCTTTGATGTGCATGGCGTCCCCGACCCGATTTTCTTCATGGGCTACTGGAAAAATCCAGCCGCCACCGAGGCCAAGTTCACCGGTGATTGGTGTCGTACCGGCGACATGGCCAAGCGCGACGCCGACGGCTACCTTTGGTATGAAGGGCGTGCTGACGATGTCTTCAAGTCGGCCGGTTACCGCATTGGCCCCGGCGAAATCGAAAACTGTCTGGTCAAACACCCGGCGGTGGCCAATGCAGCAGTGGTGCCCAAGCCCGACTTGGAGCGCGGTGCGCTGGTCAAAGCGTATGTGGTGCTGTCGCCGGAATTTAACCAGCGAAGAGCGCAAGCCCGTGAAGCTGGCGCCACGCCAGATGCGAGTCAGGCGTTTGACCGCGACTTGATGGCCAGCTTGCAAGCGCACGTCAAAGGCTTGCTCGCGCCTTATGAGTACCCGAAGGAGATCGAGTTCATCGACGCCTTACCGATGACGACGACCGGCAAGGTGCAACGCCGCGTGCTGCGTTTGCAGGAAGAGGCGCGGTTTAAGCTGACGCGCCTTTAACGCTGCGCAGGTTCCGCCACGTAAATTTCGACCCGGCGATTTTTGGCGCGCGTTTGTGCGTTGCTGTTGTCGGCAATCGGTTCGCGTGAGCCGCGGCCTTCGGTCATGATGCGATTGCGTGCTATCCCACGCGACACCAGATAGTCACGCGCGCTGTTGGCGCGGTCGACTGAGAGCGGGTTGTTGATGGCGTCGCTGCCGGTGCTGTCGGTGTGGCCAATGATGCTGACGGTGGTGACCTGATTCTGGTTCAGACTGGTGGCGAACTGGTTCAAGATAGGCGCGAAGCTGCTGCTGATGTCGGCGCGACCCGTGGCAAACGACACGTCACTCGGAATGTCGAGTTTCAGCCGGTTGTCTGCCGTCTGGCTGACGGCCACGCCAGTCCCAACGGTGGCGCGCTCCATCGCCGCTTTTTGTTCTTGCATTTTTTGCGACCACAAGTAGCCGCCGCCAGCGCCCAAAGCACCGCCAATAACAGCGCCGCGCGTGGCACCCTGCGAGCCACCGGTGGCGGCGCCCAGCAAAGCCCCAGCGATGGCACCAATGCCAGCGCCTTTGCCCGTGTCTTGTTGGGTTTCGCTCATGTTGGCGCAGCCTGCGAGGCCGGCGACCAAGAGGGCCGATAAAGCAAGTTTGGGAAGGGATGATGTCATGTGGAGTCCTGAGGTTGTTTTGCTGTTTGTCGATGCTAGATCACTGTTGAGATGAAAGATGTCGGACGTTTGCTCTTCTTTAAGGCAGGCTAGGGCCTTAACGTCGGGTCGCCAATGGCTGGCTATAAACTAAGGCCTTGCTGGGCTTTTCGGGCCCAAGTCCTGCGGTTATTTCCTGACTAATACTTAGAGCGCCCATGAAAAAAATCAAACTCGGCTCCAGCGACTTGCTGGTGACGCCCATCTGCTTGGGCACCATGACTTTTGGTGAGCAAGTTGACGAAGCCACAGCGCACGCCATCCTCGATCGCGCCTTGGAACGCGGTATCAATTTCATGGACACCGCCGAGATGTACTCGGTGCCGACGCGAGCTGAAACCTTCAACTTGACCGAAACCATCATTGGTAACTGGTTCGCTAAAAACCCGGCTGCGCGTCAGCAGATGGTGGTGGCGACCAAAGTGGCCGGCCCAGCGCGCGGCATGGCTTGGGTGCGCAACGGCAGCCCCGACCTGACCGGTGCTGACATCGTGGCGGCTTGCAATGCCAGCCTCCAACGGCTGCAGACCGATGTCATTGATCTCTACCAAATTCACTGGCCGGTGCGCCACGTGCCGTCCTTTGGCGTGCAGTACTTTGACCCGGCCAAGGACGTGCCGGTGACCTCTATTCACGAGCAGCTTGAGGCTTTTGGCACGCTGGTCAAGGCTGGCAAAGTGCGCGCCATTGGCTTGTCGAATGAAACACCGTATGGCGTGCATGAATTTGTCCATTTGGCTGAGCAACATGGCCTGCCGCGTGTGGCCACCGTGCAAAACCCGTATTGCCTGATCAACCGTACGGTTGAAAACGCGCTGGACGAGACTTTGTACCGCTTGGGCGTGTCTTTGCTGGCTTATTCTCCGCTCGGCTTTGGTCTGCTCACCGGTAAATACGATGCCAGTGGCACCACCGGCGAAGGCGCACCCAACGGCCGTATTGCACTTTATGAGTCAGTGCAAAAGCAGCGCTGGGGCCGGATTGACGCGCTGGAAGCGGCGCGGCGCTACAACGCGCTGGCGCGCCAAAACGGTCTGACGCCAACGCAGATGGCCTTGGCTTTTTGCTACACCAAATGGCAGGTCGCCAGCACCATCATTGGCGTGACCTCGGTGGCCCAATTGGACGAAGATATAGACGCTTACGGCACCACCTTGTCGGCTGAACTGCTGGCAGCGATTGACGCCGTGCGCTGGCAGATGCGCGACCCGGCGGTCTGAAAAAATAATAAACGGAGACTTTGTGCAGCCACTTTATTTTGCCGGCGCCGTGCTCGCGGCCTACCTCATCGGCTCCTTGTCATTTGCCGTCATCGTCACCCGCTTGCTGGGTCTGAACGATCCGCGCAGCTACGGCAGCAAAAATCCGGGCGCGACCAATGTGCTGCGTTCCGGCAACAAAGGGGCCGCCGTGGCCACGCTGCTGCTGGACGCCATCAAAGGTTGGGTGCCTCTTGCGCTCATCCAGTGGAGGGGGGCAGACTACGGCTTGGCGGAGGGCGCCATGGCGGCGGTTGGCTTGGCCGTATTTCTGGGCCACTTGTACCCGGTCTTTTTCCAATTCAAGGGCGGCAAGGGCGTGGCCACGGCGGCGGGCCTGTTGTTCGGCGTGCATTGGATGCTGGGCTTGGCCTGCATCGGCACCTGGTTACTGGTGGCGTACTTCTCGCGCTATTCGTCGTTGTCAGCGCTGCTGTGTGCTTTGGCCGTGCCGCTCTACTATTTGCTAGGCGACCGCGCGCTTTGGTATGTCGACAAATACGTGCTGATGATGCTGGTCGTCACCAGCGCGCTGCTGATTTACCGGCACTGCGAGAACATCGGCAAGTTGCTGCAGGGCAAAGAATCAAAAATTGGCAGCGGGCGCAAAGCCTGAAAAGCTGAAAGATTAAACCCCTAGCCCCGCCCGGCAGATTTTAATCTCTGAAGTTGTTGAAGCTCAGCGGAAACTCGCTGATCTCAGCCTTGATCAGAGCCATCGCTGCTTGCAGATCGTCGCGCTTGGCGCCGGTCACACGCACCGCGTCGCCCTGAATAGCGCCTTGCACTTTGATCTTGCTGCCTTTGAGGAGCTGCTGGATTTTTTTCGATTGCTCGATTTCAATGCCGTTGCGCACCTTGCTGATCTGCTTGACCTTGTCGCCACCGATTTTCTCGACTTTGCCGACATCCAGAAAGCGGGCATCGACGCCGGCCTTGGAGAGTTTGTTGCGCAAGATGTCGTTGATCTGATCGATCTGGAAGTCACTGTCGCCGATTGACGTGATTTCCTTGTCCTTCAGTTCAATCGAGGCCGGGGTGCCTTTGAAATCAAAGCGCGTGGCGATTTCTTTGGCGGAGTTTTCGACGGCATTTTTGACCTTGACCAGGTCGGCTTCAAGCACGGTATCAAAAGAGGGCATGGTTTTTTCGGTTTCGTTGGAATCGCGGGTGCGACAATCTTCAGATGTTAGTCGAGAAAAACGTTCCCCTCCAGTCCTACAACACCTTTGGCATCGTTGCCAAGGCCCTCAGCTTGGTGCGCCTCACCAACGAGGCCGATGTCAACGCCATGCTGAACGATCCGGCGCTCAAGGCGGCGCCCAAATTCATCCTCGGGGGCGGTAGCAACATCGTCATCACAGGCGACGTCAAGCCGCTGGTGCTCAAAATCGAGATCATGGGCAAGCGACTGGTCAGTGAAACCGCCAAGGCTTTTGTGGTCGAGGCCGGTGCCGGTGAAAACTGGCATGAATTGGTGGCTTGGACGCTGGACAACGGCTTTCCTGGCCTCGAAAACTTGGCGATGATTCCGGGCTCGGTCGGCGCTTCTCCAGTGCAAAACATTGGCGCTTACGGCGTTGAGCTGCAAGACCGCTTTGAGTCACTCGACGCGATTGATTTGCAGACCGGCCAGACCTTCACCTTGAATGCGGCGCAATGCGCATTTGGCTACCGCGACTCGGTCTTTAAGCACGCCAGCAGCTCAGCTACCGATGGTGGTCCCGGCTTTGGCTTGGCCGGCCGGGCGCTGATCACCCGCGTGCGCTTTGCCTTGCCCAAGGTTTGGAAGCCGGTCTTGGGTTACGCCGACTTGGACCGCAAAATCGCCCAGATGGGTGAAGTGCCGACCACGCCGCAGCAGATTTTTGAATGGATCTGCGCCATTCGTCGCGCCAAATTGCCCGACCCGGCGGTGATTGGCAATGCCGGTAGTTTTTTCAAGAACCCGACAGTTTCGGTCGAGCAGTGCGCCGACATCATTGAGCGTGAGCCGAAGATCGTGCATTACCGGATGGACGATGGCTCGGTCAAACTGGCCGCAGGTTGGCTGATTGACGCTTGCGGCTGGAAAGGCAAAAGCGTCGGCAATGCCGCTGTGTACGACCGGCAGGCGCTGGTCTTGGTGAACAAGGGTGGCAGCCAGAACCCGGTGACCGGCGGCGAGGTGATGACCCTCGCCAAAGCCATCCAGACCAGCGTGTATGAACGCTTTGGGATCTTGCTGGAACCTGAACCTGTGGTGGTTTGAACCCAAAAAAACCGCCTCAAGAGGCGGTTTTTCATGGGCAAGCGACTTTATTTCTGGTCGTTGCTCAAAGACGGCAGCGTGCCGTCTTCGCCCAATGACAGCAGGCCGCTGCGGGTGTAAATGCCGAGCTTGTCGCGGGTGTCGATGATGTCCAGATTACGCATCGTCAGCTGACCGATGCGGTCCAGTGGCGTGAACGAACCGGCGACTTTTTCCATGCTCAGGCGTTCTGGCTTGTAGGTCATGTTTGGCGACTCGGTGTTGAGGATCGAGTAGTCGTTGCCGCGGCGCAATTCGACCGTGACTTCACCGGTGATGGCGCGCGCCACCCAGCGCTGAGCAGTTTCGCGCAGCATGATGGATTGCGGGTCAAACCAGCGGCCTTGGTACAGCAGGCGGCCGAGCTTCAAGCCGTTCATGCGGTATTGCTCGATGGTGTCTTCGTTATGAATGCCGGAGATCAGACGCTCGTAAGCGATGAACAGCAGCGCCAAGCCCGGCGCTTCGTAAATGCCGCGGCTCTTGGCTTCGATGATGCGGTTTTCAATCTGGTCGCTCATGCCCAAACCGTGACGGCCACCAATGCGATTCGCCTCCAAAATGAGTTCGGTCAGGCTTTCAAAGCTTTTACCGTTCAGCGCGACTGGCTGGCCTTCTTCAAAGCGCACCGTGACTTGTTCCCGCTTGACTTCGACCTCGTCTTTCCAGAAGGCCACGCCCATGATCGGGTTGACGATCTGCATGCCGCTGGACAGGTGTTCGAGGTCTTTGGCTTCGTGCGTAGCGCCCAGCATGTTGGAGTCGGTGGAGTAGGCTTTTTCAGCCGACATCTTGTAGCCAAAACCAGCTTCGGTCATGAAGGCGGACATTTCGGCGCGACCACCCAACTCGTCAATGAACAACTGGTCTAGCCATGGTTTGTAAATCTTCAAGTCCGGGTTGGTCAGCAAGCCGTAGCGGTAAAAACGCTCGATGTCATTGCCCTTGTAGGTGCTGCCGTCGCCCCAGATGTTGACCTCGTCTTGTTTCATTGCGGCTACTAGCATGGTGCCAGTCACAGCGCGGCCGAGTGGCGTGGTGTTGAAGTACGTCACGCCTGCGGTCGAAATATGAAAAGCGCCGCATTGCAGGGCGGCAATGCCTTCGGCGGCAAGTTGGCGGCGGCAATCGATCAGGCGGGCTTTTTCAGCGCCGTACTGCATGGCTTTGCGCGGAATGTCTTCGTAGTCCGGCTCGTCGGGCTGGCCGAGGTTGGCGGTGTAGGCGTAGGGGATCGCGCCTTTGAGTTTCATCCAGTGCAGGGCAGCGCTGGTGTCTAGGCCGCCCGAAAAAGCGATGCCGACTTTTTGGCCGATGGGAAGATTTTGGAGAATGGTGCTCATGACGTGTTTCGTTGCGTGCTCTGTTGCTGGCTGTTCTGATCAGCCGAAGTGGCAGATGTAGTGATACGGCTCGGTCACGCGAATGTCGAATGACGAGTTGCCGGGCACGCTGAATTTTTCGCCAGGGCTTGACTTGACCCAAGCGTTGCTGCCTTTGAGTTGGTACTCGCAGCTGCCAGCGACGCATTCCATGATCTCAGGCGCGCCGGTGTTGAAGGTCAGGGTCGCGGGCAGCACCACGCCGACTGATTTTTTAGTGCCGTCAGCGAAGGTGATGCCGTGGCTCACGCACTTGCCATCGAAATAGACGCTGGCTTGGGTGGTGACGCTGATATTGTCGATTTTGTCGGTGGTCATGGGGCGGATGGGTCGAAGTTGACGGTGAAAGTGGGATTCAGCAGGTTTCGCGGGCCAAGCAGCACCCGCGGGCAAAAGCTAGATTTTAGGCCACGCGGCCGGGCTGCTGGCGGGCATGAAAAAGCCCTCTGTGGAGGGCTTTGGGAGGGCTTTGGGACGGCTTTCAGATGTCATGGGATTTGGGCCGTCTCAAGACAGTCGTATGGCTAAGTTTCAGCGCCAGTGGCCGTATCCGCCGCGGTAGCCACCACCGTAACCACCGCGATAGCCGAAACCTAAGGAGATGCCGATCGGCGCATAGTAAGGCTGCTGATAGTAAGGCGATGCGTAAACCACCGTGGGTGCGGGCTGCACGTAGACAGTAGTTGGCTGGCTGTAAACGACGTCTGGTTGCTGGTATTGCTGGTAAGTCTGAGCAGGCGGTGGCAGGGTGCCAACAGGGTTGATTTGCAAGCGCACATATTGACCCGGGTCGTTGGGCATCTGAATGTTGTAGCGCTTGTCGGCGTATTCATAGACCACGTCGTAGCGCAAGGTGCGATTCTCATAGCTGGTCTGCGTGCTGCATTGCTGCACGTTTTGCACCTGACTTCTCGGCCCTTCAACGTTGTTGCCGACCACTGCGCCGCCGACCAAGCCGATCATGGTGGCCAAGGCACGTCCGCTGCCGTTGCCAACAGCATTGCCCATAGCCCCGCCGGCGAGGGCACCCATGACGGCACCCGCTCCGCTGTTGGGTGCCTCAGTCACGACGGCGGCCGTATTGCAAACTTGGTGCGGCACAGCCACTTGTTGAATCACCGGCGTGCTTGAAATGACGCGTCCGAGGATGTCTTGCGCCTGAGCGTTGACGCCACAAAGCGTGCCGAACGCCGCCAGAACCGGCAAAAAGACTGATTTGGCGATTGATTTAGTCAATGTGTTGCGCATCTTGAAACTCCTCTTGCATGCACCACGGGGCCTGAAATAAGGGCGTGGCCTGTACTAACTGTAACGAAGCTCATGCGTTTGGGTGCATGGCCTAGGGTAAATCACCGGTAAAGAACTCGCGGATCAATACCGGTTGTGGCGTGGTTCACCCATGATGACGTCTGGCTGCTGGTATTGCTGGTACGAAGACTGAGGTTGCATCGGTGTGCGGTTTGGCGGCGGCAGGGCACCCACTGGGGTGACCGACAGGCGCACGTACTGGCCTGGGTCGTTGAGCATCTGAATGCTGTAGCGCTTATCGGCATATTCGTAGACCACGTCGTAGTGCATGGTGCGGCTTTCGTAGCTGGTCTGGGTGCTGCATTGCTGTACGTTTTGCACTTGGTTTTTAGAGCCTTCAACGTTGTTGCCGACCACCGCGCCGCCGACCAGTCCGATCATGGTCGCCAAGGCGCGTCCGCTACCGTTGCCTATGGCATTGCCCATCGCACCGCCGGCGATAGCACCTATGGCGGCACCGGCACCGCTTTTGGGCGCTTCGGACACCACTGCAGCCGTGCTGCAAACCTGTCGCGGGACAGCGACTTGCTGAATCACCGCAGTGCTGGTGATGACGCGGGCGAGGATTTCTTGTGCTTGAGCGCTCACACCGCTGAGCGCGCCGAGCGCGCCGAGCGTGAGCAATGCGGGAAGTGCAAATGACTTAGCCGTTGATTGGGCGAATAGTTTTGTGGTTATGTTGCGCATCTTGAAATTCCCTCTTGCAAACACCACGCGAACTGAAATAAGTGCGTGGCCTGTATCTACTTTAACGATGCAGTTGCGTTTGGGTGGACAGCCGTCGGGTAAATAAACGGTAAAGACCCGTCTAATCAGCGCTCAGCCGCCCAAACGGCCGGGTCAAAACCGACCGTGTTGCGGTTTCCCCATTCCACCACAGGCCGCTTGATCAAGCTGGGTTGAGCCCGCATCAGCGCTTGCGCGCTGGTGGCATCGACCGCGCCAGCTTGGTCTGCCGGGTCGAGCTTGCGCCAGGTGGTGCCCTTACGGTTCAGCAGCTTTTCCCAGCCCAGCTCGGCTTCCCAGGCCGCTAGCCGGTCAGCGGGTACGCCGGCCTTTTTAAAGTCGTGGAATTCATGCGGCAGCCCTTGGGCGGTGAGCCAAGTCCTGGCTTTTTTAACGGTGTCGCAGTTTGGAATGCCATAGAGGATGATCATCCAGCTATTTTCGCAGCTTGCGCGACAATGCTGACCACATGAAAAAACTCAAGACTCTCGATGACTGGCTGGCTTATTGCGAGCAAATTCACCCTCAAGGCATCGACATGGGGCTGGCGCGCGTGCGCACGGTGGCGCAGCGGCTGGGTCTCGGTTTTAAGTGCCCGGTCATCATGGTGGCGGGCACCAATGGCAAAGGTTCGACTTGCGCCATGTTGGAAGCGATTTTGTTGGAGGCTGGCTACCGCACCGGCGTGTACAGCTCGCCGCATCTGGTGCATTTTGAGGAACGCGGCCGAATTCGGGGGGATGTCGTCAGTGCGGCCTCCTTGTTGCCGTATTTTGAGGCGGTGGAGAGCGCTCGCATGCAAGCCGATGCGGTGGATGGTGCCGGCGTGATTTCGTTGAGCTATTTTGAGTTCACCACCTTGGTCTTTTTGAAGCAGCTGGCCGATGCCCCGCTGGATGTGGCGATTTTGGAAGTCGGCCTAGGTGGCCGACTCGACGCGATCAATATCATCGACGCCGATTGCGCCGTCATCACCAGCATCGATTTGGATCACATGGAGCTGCTCGGCAACGACCGGGAAAGCATAGGCCGAGAAAAAGCCGGCATCATGCGCGCTGGCAAACCGGTCGTGGTGAGCGACCCGGTGCCGCCGCAAAGCGTGCTGCAAGCCGCGGCCGACTTGGGCGCTGACCTGTGGCGCTTTGGCCATGATTTCAACTTTTCGGGCGACAAGCTGCAGTGGGGCTGGGCCGGCCGCGGCAGGCGTTATTCGGGGCTGGCTTACCCGGCGCTGCGCGGTGCCAATCAGTTGGTCAACGCCGCTGGCGTGTTGGCCGCGCTGACGGCCGTGCGTGACTTGTTGCCGGTGACGGCGCAGGCGGTGCGCGTTGGCTTGTCGATGGTCGAGTTGCCGGGGCGTTTTCAGATCGTGCCCGGCCAGCCGACGCTGGTACTGGACGTGGCGCACAACCCGCATTCAGTGGCAGCGCTGGCTGAAAATCTCGACGCCATGGGTTTTTACCCCTGCACGCACGCTGTTTTTGGCGCCATGGCCGACAAAGACCTAGGCCCGATGTTGGCCCGACTCGAGCCCTTGGTGGACAAGTGGTACTTCACCGATTTACCGACGCCGCGCGGTGCAATCGGTGCTGACTTGGTAGCCCGCTGGCAAGCTGTGCAAAAACGTTCTGACGTCACTTCAGCCACCTTTGATTCGCCTCGGCAGGCGCTGGGTGCAGCAGTTGCCGCCGCCAAGCCCACTGATAGAATCGTTATCTTCGGTTCTTTTTACACCGTGGGCGGTGTCTTGAAGGACGGATTGCCCCGCTTGACGGCGCAGCATTTGGCCGGTTAAGTCATCAAGTCAGCCCTCTCAATTCTCAACAGATCTCCAACGGACACAACCACGACCATGTCGTTTTTCAATCTCCGCCGGGGCGGTCAATCTTCCAAATCCAACAAAGCCAAGGCTGGCGCTAACGCAACGGCCGAAAGCACTGACATCGTTCGCAAGCGAGCCAAACACCGTTTGATCGGGGCTGCAGTGCTGGTCTTGATCGGCGTGGTTGGCTTTCCGCTGCTGTTCGATTCCCAGCCACGGCCCGTGCCGGTGGACATCGCCATCGAAATTCCCAATAAAAGCACGGTCAGGCCGCTCATCACACCCCAGCCGGTTCCTGCCTCGACACCGGTGGCACAGGCGCCGCCGCCAGCAACAGCTGCAGCAGTTGTGCCCAGCACGCCACCCACAGAGGAGCCAGTCAGTGTGAAGCCTACCGTCGTCGCTGTAGCGCCCGTAGCGTCTGCCGTTGTTGCCGCTGCGCTTCCACCCCTCACCAAAAAAGAGCCTGAGCCTAAACCGTCAGCGGCTCCAAAAGTGGACGATAGCGCTCGGGCATTGGCCTTGCTTGAAGGCAAAACCGCTGCGTCTGTGTCCACTACTGACGTCCGGATGGTGGTTCAGGTCGGTGCTTACGCGGATACAGCCAAGGCCCGTGAAACCCGTACCAAACTTGAAAAAGCCGGCCTCAAAACCTACGCGCAGGTCGTTGAAACCAAAGACGGTAACCGCACACGCGTGCGCGTCGGACCTTTCGCCAACCGAGCTGAAGCCGAGAAAGCCGCAGCCAAGATCAAGTCGCTGGGCTTGCCTGTGAGCATTCTCACTTTATAAAACTGAGGGCTGTGTTTGTTCGAAGTTCCTGCCGTCGCCACTGTGGCCTCCATCGCTACCATTGACTGGGTCTTGCTGGTCGTACTTGGGTTGTCGCTTTTGGTCGGCCTCTGGCGTGGCTTGGTTTTTGAGGTGTTGTCAGTACTGGGTTGGGTCGCCGCGTTTTTTCTGGCGCAATGGTTTGCTCCTGATGTCGCTGCGCTGCTGCCCCTGTCCTCTGCTTCGCAATCGATTCGCTACGCTGCGGCCTTTGTGCTGACCTTCATCGTCGCTGTTTTTGTGGCCGGTTTGCTGGCCTCCATCGTGAGGAAAATGGTGGCGGCGGTGGGCCTGCGCCCAGTCGACCGCTTGTTGGGCGGTGTTTTTGGATTGGTCCGCGGTTTGGTGTTGCTGTTGGCGGTCGCCGTGGCGATCAGCATGACGCCGCTCAAAGACAGCCTGTGGTGGCAAGAATCAAAGGGCGCGCCGGTGTTGTCGGCGGCCTTAAAAGGGCTCAAGCCAGCGCTACCGCAACAGTTCTCTCGATTTTTGAATTAATTTATGAACGGTCCATCATGTGCGGAATAGTTGGTGTTGTCAGTAACGCCCCAGTCAATCAACTGATATATGACGGTCTCTTGTTGTTGCAGCACCGTGGCCAAGACGCCGCGGGCATCGTCACCCAGCAAGGGCATAAGTTCTTCATGCACAAAGCCAAGGGCATGGTGCGTGATGTCTTTCGCACGCGCAACATGCGGGCCTTGCCCGGCAATGTGGGCTTGGGTCAGGTGCGTTACCCGACGGCAGGCAACGCTTTTAGCGAAGATGAAGCGCAGCCGTTTTATGTCAACGCGCCGTTCGGTCTGGTGCTGT
>CANFZL010000048.1 GCA_947451205.1 Comamonadaceae bacterium | reverse complement strand
TAGACGGCTTGCGGCACCGGCACACCCGTGTGCTTGACCGACAACCAGACCACCGGCAACAGATACGCAATGATCAAGATCACGTATTGGGCCACTTGGGTCCAAGTGACGGCTCGCATACCGCCCAAGAAGGAACACACCAAAATGCCCGCCAAACCGGCAAAGATACCGACTTCGAAAGCCAGCCCGGTGAGTCGTGCAGTGATCAAACCAACGCCGTAAATTTGCGCCACGACGTAAGTGAAAGAGCACAAAACGGCCGCAAAGACACCAATCAAACGCGGCAAGTTGCCCTCGTAGCGGGCGCCCAGAAAGTCGGGAATAGTGAACTGCCCAAACTTGCGCAAGTAGGGCGCCAAAAACAGCGCCACCAGGCAGTAACCGCCAGTCCAGCCCAAAATGAAGGCCAGACCGCCATAACCCGTGAGGTACAAAGTTCCAGCCATACCGATGAAGGACGCCGCAGACATCCAGTCAGCACCGGTTGCCATGCCGTTGTACATGGCTGGTACGCGCCGGCCCGCCACATAGTATTCGGCTGCGTCATTGGTTCGGCTCATGATGCCGATGCCGGCATACAGCAGCACGGTTGCCGCCAAGAACAGATAACCAATCCAATTCCTTGGCAGGCCCATTTGTTCGAGGATGGCCAGCACAACGACAAAGCTGAGGAAGCCGCCGGTGTACCAGGTGTAGACCTTGTTCAGGCCTTTTTTGAAGTCGCTTTGCGATTGATTTTCGCCGCCAAACATGCTCATGTCTCTTCTCCTTCGGCGACGCCGTATTCCCGGTCAAGCTTGTTCATGTAGCGGGCGTAATACCAGATGATCACGCAATAGACCACCAGTGCGCCTTGGGCCGCGACCCAAAACGAGAATGGCCAACCAAAAAATTTGAAGTCCAGATCACGTGCAAAAAAGACCAGCACGAACGATACAAAAAACCAAATGCCTAATAAAAAGGCAGTGATTCGCAGATTTTTGCGCCAATATTCATGGTGCCTTGCCGTCAGTTGCATAGCTTGTCTCCTCTTATGGGTTTAATAACATCTCAACTCAGATTTCCGACCTTCAACCCCGTCTCACGCTCGAGTTGGGCCGCCACCTTGGGCTCAAACCCCTTCAGGTAGCGGATCACGACCAGCGCCTCGTCGGCTTGCTTCAAGTCCACGTGCACCCGAGCCAGCTGATACCAGCCAAAGGGACTCATGGGCTGAAGTTTGGTGTTGCGCTTGAGTGCGACGACGGCTTCTTCAAGCCGCCCTTGCCGGACCAGCACCAGACCGAGGCCGTACCAGGCTCGGTCCATCTTTTCTTCGATCGCGATCGCCGCCCGAAAACCGCGTTCGGCAGCGTCAAGCCGGCCCAGTTCTTCGCACACAAAGGCTTGGTTGAAATGTGCGTTCGAAGACTCCGGCGAGAGTTCTGATACCTGGTCGAAATAAGTCAGCGCAAGCACCAAGTTGCCCTCGTGCATGGCGCTGAACCCCAAGCTCTTCAGAGCCAACAAATCTTGGGGCGCACGCTGCAAAACGTCTTGAAAGACCAGCTTGGCGGAAGCCCTCATGCCGAGAAACAAGAAAATTTTGGCGCGCCAATGCAAGACAAAAAGTGCCCGTCGTCCAATCCCTGGCGCGGCTGGCGAGGTGGTGTTGAAACTCATTGGCATGCTGCGGCACCGACCTGAAGGCAGATGTCAATTTTGGCCATGACCACCAGCACCCACGCAATGAGCAGCCAACTGCCGGCCGCCAATGGAATGTGCTGGTCAAGGATCAGCTTGGGGCTGACGCGGCGCGTCACCCAAAGAGCCGGCTTGGAAGCGACATCGAGCAACTGCCAAAAAATGTTGGTCTGTCGCTTAGCGCCGGCCAGCAGACCTAAGAGAAATCGGCCGACCAGAAACATCAGCGACAACTCGATCAAACTTTTCAAAATAACAATTAAAAGTAGCATCTTGGTTTTATTTTTTTAAAATAATGGAGTTAATGTGATTACCAAAGCTGACAGATTCCTGACAACGAAGTCAGTTAATTCCCGCTATGCTAGCGTTAACTCTTGGATGTTTTATCGCCAGATGAGATCAGGCGGCTTGCTGCAGCGCAGTCAAGGGTAAGCCCTAGACATGTGCGGCTGCGTTGCGCTATGTCGGGGCCCTTGATTTGGACCGGACACTGCGCCGCAGGGTGCGGCTTGGCGCTTTGCATGGCAGGGGCTCAGGCCGAGCCCCTGGGAACACTTGGTTCAGTCTTACTTGGCGGCCGGTGCGGTCACTGTCACGGGATCCGAATGAGGCGCATCCGCCCCGTGTTTTTCACCGCCCATGTCGATGTCTCCGCCTTGGCTCAAAATAAAAATAGCCAGTCCAGCAAAAGCGACAAAACCCAAAGCAATTTTCCACATGATTTTTTCCTTTTTAACAATAAAAAAAGCCCCCGTCCGAGAACGAGGGCCTGCTGTTGATTTAGGCCAAGCTCAGTCGTCAGCGTAGATGTCAACGTCTTTGGTTTCCTTGATGAACAAGGTGCCAATCACGACGGTCGCACCGGCGATGATGATCGGGTACCACAAGCCGTTGTACATATTGCCGGTTTGCGCCACGATGGCAAACGCGGTGGTCGGCAACAAACCGCCAAACCAGCCGTTGCCGATGTGGTACGGCAAGCTCATCGAGGTGTAGCGAATGCGCGTCGGGAACATCTCCACCAGCATGGCGGCGATCGGGCCATAAACCATGGTGACCAGCAGCACAAGATAGGCCAAGATCAGGATGACCATGACCTTGTCGATCTTGGCGGGGTCAGCCTTACTCGGGTAGCCGGCCGTTTTGAGTGCGTCAGCCACGGCCTTCTTGAACTCGGCGTCTTTCAGCTTGGCGTCGTCTGCGGGCAGACCTTTGGCGCTGTAACCAGGGATCACCGTCTCGCCAATTTTGATGCTGGCCGGCGTGCCTGCCGCAACTTCCACGTTGTCATAGCTCACAGACGCACCAGCCAGCACCTGCTTGGCGATGTCGCACGAGCTGGTGAACTTGACCGTGCCGGTCGGATTGAACTGGAACGAGCACTCAGCCGGGTCAGCCGAGACGACCACTTTGTTGGCCATTTGGGCGGCTGCCAAGTCTGGGTTGGCGGCCTTGGTCAGCGCCGTGAACACCGGGAAGTAAGTGACAGCCGCCAAGAAGCAGCCCGCCATGATGATGGGCTTGCGGCCAATCTTGTCAGACAGCGCACCGAAGACGATGAAGAACGGCGTGCCGATCAACAGCGACACCGCTACGAAGATGTTGGCGGTAGCGCCGTCCACCTTGAGTGACTGCGTCAGGAAGAACAAAGCGTAGAACTGTCCGGTGTACCAAACCACGGCTTGGCCGGCGGTCAAGCCGATCAGCGCCAAAATCACGATTTTCAAGTTTTTCCACTGGCCGAAAGACTCGGACAAAGGTGCCTTGGAGGTTTTGCCTTCGGCCTTCATTTTAGCGAAAGCTGGCGACTCTTCCATGGACAAGCGGATGTACACCGAGACGCCCAACAACAGAATCGACACGATGAAAGGAACGCGCCAGCCCCAGTCGGCAAAAGCGGCTTCACCCACCAAAGTGCGGGTGCCGAGAATCACCATCAGCGACAAAAACAAACCCAGCGTGGCTGTCGTTTGAATCCACGAGGTGTAAGCGCCGCGCTTGCCGTGTGGCGCGTGTTCAGCCACATACACCGCCGCACCACCGTACTCACCGCCCAGAGCCAAACCTTGCAGCATGCGCAGACCAATCAGAATGACCGGCGCCGCCACGCCGATGCTGGCGTAGCTGGGCAGCAAACCGACGATGAAGGTCGACAGGCCCATGATCAAAATGGTGATCAGGAAAGTGTATTTACGACCGATCATGTCGCCCAAGCGGCCAAACACCAGCGCACCAAATGGGCGCACGATGAAACCGGCGGCAAATGCCAGCAAGGCAAAGATGAAGGCAGAACCCGCATCCAAGCCGCTGAAGAACTGCTTGGCAATGATCGCTGCGAGTGAACCGTACAAGTAGAAGTCATACCACTCGAAAACGGTGCCCAGAGACGAGGCGAAAATCACCTTCTTCTCTGTGCTTGTCATGGGCCGGTCAGGCGCTGTTGTCGACATATCAAAGTCTCCTAATAGTTGTTAATCACATCAATCGCTAATGTTTGCAATATTTTGTGACTCACTTCTGACCGGACTCTGACGCGAAACTGAATCTAAACTGACGGGGAAAAATCACCTAAAAAACGACGTTTTCAGAGGAGAAACCCACAAATTCAGCGGAGGAAAATCAAGGTTTCTACCGACAGGGGAAACCCTCAGTTTTGAGGTTTGCCGCACCCACTCACGGGCTGCCGCAGGCCTCGCCCAGCAGGTAATTGCGCAGCATGGGCAACGAATTCAAGCCCCCAAAGACCTGGCCATCAACGACACATGTGGGCAGATCCAAAACACCCGCGGCGATCGCTTCTGCGGCATGCGCTTTCAGCTGCGCATTCACGCTTTCGCTCGCCACGTCTTGCACCGGCGCTAACTGAATACTCAATGCGGCCAGACGCGAGGGGTCAGTGGCCTCGTCACCGCACGCCGACACATGCCGAAAAATAGTCTCACAGACGTACCGGTTCGGCATTCCAGCTTCGTCGCAGGCCACCGCCAAACGCAGCAGGTCCTGCTGCTTGAGCAAGCGGCCCGATAGCACCGGTTTATAGCGCACGCTGTAGCTGATGCCCCGCAGCACCTCAGGCAAGCGCTCAAAGGCCAGAGAGGCCTGTGGGGACATCAAGTCGAGATAAAAAACAATCGAATTCATGTGCGGGATTGTTGCACCGCGCGCTGCGCAATGACGTCCCAGATCTGGCGCTTGTCGGCTTCGTCGGCGCGGCTCCAGGCGGTGATCTCGGAGATGGTTCGAAAGCAGCCTTCGCACAAACCGCTGTCAGCCTGAATACGACAAACCGAAATACAAGGCGATGCGATGTTGGCACCGGCCGGACTGCGCTGCACTGCCAGCGCACCTGCGGTCATCTGCGTCGCCGCTCGGCTCAGGGCCTCGCGCGCGGGCAACTCTGCCTCACACATCAATTCACCCGCTTGTTCAAAATAGCCGTGGCGGCACGCGAGCTGGGTGGACGCCCCAGAAAGTCGCTGATGAACTTGCCAGCGTCGACCAGCTTGTCCAGGTCAACGCCGGTGTCTATGCCCATGCCGTGCAGCATGTAGACCACGTCTTCGGTCGCCACATTGCCCGTCGCGCCTTTGGCATAAGGGCAGCCGCCCAGACCGGCTACAGAGGTGTCGAACTGCCACACGCCGAGTTCCAGCGCTGCCAGCGTATTGGCCAGCGCCTGACCGTAGGTGTCATGAAAATGCCCCGACACATCAGCGATGTCGTAATGCTGCAAAGTCGCTTCAATGGCGCGCTGGATCTTGCGAGGCGTGCCGACGCCGATGGTGTCGGCAACACCCACGTGTTGCACGCCCATGTCTTTCATCAGCCCCGCCAAGTACGCCACGCGTTCAGGCGCAATTTCGCCTTCATACGGGCAACCCACGGTGCAGCTCATGGCACCGCGCACATGGATACCGGCGGCGCGCGCAGCCGCCACCACGGGCGCAAAACGCGTCATGCTCTCGGCAATGGAACAATTGATATTGCGCTGGCTGAAGGCTTCGCTGGCAGCGGCAAACACAACGATTTCGTCAGGCCAGAGATGCTTGGGGGCAGCGAGTGCGGCTTCAAGCCCCTGCATGTTGGGCGTCAGCACCGAGTAGCGCACACCGGGCTGGCGCTGGATGCCGGCCATGACCTCGGCGTTATCCGCCATTTGCGGCACCCACTTGGGCGAGACATAACTGGTGACTTCAATCTCCCGCAAGCCGGCAGCTTGCAGGCGCTGCACCAACTCGATTTTGATGGCGGCCGGAACCGGCGCTTTTTCATTTTGCAGACCGTCGCGTGGACCGACATCGACAAGCTTGACGTGGCTGGGTAGTTTCATGGTGCGGTGTTTCCTCAAGTCCAGTATCTCAAAAGCCGGATGTCCTTGCGCTAGCAGCAGTCACAAAAAAAGGACTGCCGGTGTAAACCCGCAGTCCTTTTCAGGTAACGACCCAGCGAACCGAAGTCCGCCGCGAAAATGCAGCTCAATGCCCGGACGAACCCGAAGCGCCGATGCCCGTTTCAGAACGCACTTGCTGCGCCAAGAAACCGGCTCGGTCGATAGCGGCGCGCTTGCTATTGTCAAGAATCGAGAACAGCCAGATACCGACGAAGCCAATGGTCATCGAGAACAAGGCTGGCGAGGTGTACGGGAACAAGGCCGAGCCTTTAGGGTTGCCGAGCGTGGCTTCCCACACCGACGGTGAGACCACCGTGAGGGCCACTGAAGAGATCAAGCCCAAGAAACCGCCGATCACCGCACCGCGGGTGGTGCAGTCTTTCCACAACACCGACATGAACAGCACTGGAAAGTTGGCCGAGGCTGCAATGGCGAAAGCCAAGGACACCATGAACGCAATGTTCTGCTTCTCAAAAACGATGCCCAAGGCCACAGCCAAAATGCCAAGGCCGATGGTGGTGATCTTGGACACACGCAGTTCAGACGCGCTGTCGGCTTTGCCATTCTTGATGACCGTGGCATACAGGTCATGCGACACCGCAGAAGCGCCCGAAAGCGTCAACCCGGCGACAACCGCCAAGATGGTGGCAAAAGCCACGGCAGAAATAAAGCCAAGAAACACGTTGCCGCCGACCGCATTGGCGAGGTGAATAGCGGCCATGTTGCCGCCACCGATCAGACCGCCCTTGGCGTCCAAAAAGTCTGGGTTGGTCAACACAAAGGTGATGGCGCCAAAACCAATGATGAAGGTCAGCAGGTAAAAGTAACCGATCCAGCCGGTCGCCCACATGACTGATTTACGCGCTTCCTTGGCACTCGGAACCGTGAAAAAGCGCATCAAAATATGCGGCAAACCGGCGGTGCCAAACATCAAAGCCATGCCGAAGCTGATGGCAGAAATCGGGTCTTTGACAAAGTTACCCGGCCCCATGATGGATGAGCCTATTTTGGCTGCAACGTCTGCAATTTTCCCGTCTTTCAGGGCCAGGTCGGTCTTGATCGCCACCGCTTGGGCAAACATGGCTTCCGGGCTGAAGCCGAAGTGCAACATCACTGAGAAGGCCATGAAAGACGCGCCACCCAGCAACAAACACGCCTTGATGATCTGCACCCAGGTGGTGGCCGTCATGCCGCCAAACAGCACATACACCATCATCAGCGCGCCGACGATGACGACCGCCATCCAGTAGTCCAGACCGAACAACAATTTGATCAATTGACCCGCACCGACCATTTGCGCGATCAGGTAAAAGGCCACCACCACCAAGGTGCCCGACGCCGCAAAGATGCGGATCGGTGCTTGTTTGAAACGAAATGCAGCGACGTCGGCAAATGTGAACTTACCGAGGTTGCGCAAGCGCTCTGCCATCAAAAAGGTGATGACCGGCCAGCCCACCAAGAAACCGATGGAGTAAATCAGCCCGTCAAAACCGCTGGCCATGACGGCCGCAGAAATGCCCAAAAAGGACGCTGCCGACATGTAGTCGCCGGCAATCGCCAAGCCATTCTGAAAGCCTGTGATGCCGCCGCCAGCGGTGTAAAAGTCAGAGGCCGATTTGGTTTTGGCCGCCGCCCATTTGGTGATGAACAAGGTGCCGACCACGAACGCCACGAACATGCCGATGGCCGTCCAGTTGGTGGGTTGCTTCTGCGCTTGGCCGAGGTCTGCCCCCGCAGCCCAAGCGATGGCCGAGACGCTGAATAACGCCAGCAAACTCAGCAAGCGGCGGAGATTGTCATTTTTGAAGTTCATTTGAGCACCGCCTTCTTCACCGCTTCAGTCAGTTCATCAAATTCTTGGTTGGCGCGCCGGACATAAACAGCCGTGATCACGATCGTGAAAATAATCACGCCAAAGCCCATTGGAATACCGACGGTCATGACACCGCTACCGAGTCGTTGTGACAGGAATTCTTTGTTGAAAGCCACCAGCACGATGAAGCCGTAGTAAACGATCATCATGGCCAAGGTGAGCCACCAGCCGAAGCTGGAGCGCTTGGCTTTCAACTCCTGGTATTTTGGATGGCTCGCAATTCGCTGAACCAAGTCGTCATTCATGTCGCAGTCTCCATTTAATTGATATGGGACGAAGCGTAATTCGCAGTACTTACCAAGTGCTGACCAGCAGCAGAAGCCGCTTTAATCTTCTGTCTTCAAGCCGCCATGGTCAATAATTCAGCGCCTTCAAGGACTTGGTCACCGGGCGCGTACAGAATTTCAGCGACGACGCCATCGGCTGGTGCCGCGATGGTGTGCTCCATCTTCATGGCCTCCATCACCGCCAACGCCTGACCCCGGCTGACGGTGTCACCGGCCTTGACCTGAAACGACACCACCTTGCCTGGCATCGGCGCGGTCAAGCGGCCGGCTTCAATCTGGGTGACACCGGCGTGCGCCAGCAGGTCGATTTCGGTGATCTGCGTCGCACCCTGAGCGCCAAAAACATGCACCACCTCACCCCGCCGGTAGGTCTGGAGCAAGCAGCGCTGACCGTCGAGTTCAAGCTGCAAGCCTTTGGCCGTGGCGGTGTAGCGCAAAGACAAACGCAGATCGCCCAGCGCCAACTGCAGCGTGCCGTCATGCGCACGCGCCAGCTGAGCCGCCTGCGACTCGCCATGAAATTCAAACTCAAAGCGGCGCTGACTCGGTCCGTGCAAGCGCCAACCATCGGTGCGGCTGAAGGGATCGTCCGTCTCGCGGGACTTTTCTTCTTCCAAGGTGAGTGCCACCGCAGCGGCCACGGCCACCGACAGACCTAGTTTTTCTTGATTGAAAAGCACGCCCGCCTCACGCGGAATCAGCGCGGTGTCGAGATCTGCCGCCGCGAAGGACTGGCTCTGAACCACGTGCCGCAAAAACTGCACATTGGTTTGCAGGCCGACGATGTGGAATTCGCTCAGGGCTTGGTCCATGCGCGCCAGCGCTTGTTCGCGGGTGTCGCCATGCACGATCAGCTTGGCCACCATCGAGTCGTAATAAGGCGAAATCGCATCGCCTTCGCGCACACCGTCGTCAATCCGCACATGTGTCGGGCCGTCCGCGCGCTCAAAGCGCGTGCAGACCGGCTGACGGTAAACCTGCAGCGTGCCGGTCGCTGGCAAGAACTGGTTGTCGGGACTCTCAGCACAAATACGCGCCTCAATCGCGTGGCCCTGCCGTCGCAACTGGTCTTGCTTGAGCGGCAAGGGCTGACCTGCAGCGACCCGCAACTGCCATTCCACCAGGTCCAGCCCGGTGATGGCTTCGGTCACCGGATGCTCCACCTGCAAGCGCGTGTTCATCTCCATGAAGTAGAAGTTGGCCCCCACGCTTGCCACTGCGTGTGCTTCGCTGTCCCCCTGGGGGGTTGATTTCCCTTGGGGCGGCCCGGCGGTAAATCCATTCGCTGTTCCACCACCATCTAAGTTTTCAACAATGAATTCCACCGTGCCAGCGCCAACATAATTCACCGCGCGCGCAGCCGCCACCGCCGCTTCACCCATCTGCTGGCGCATGGCTTCGGTCATGCCCGGAGCGGGCGCTTCTTCCAGCACTTTTTGATGCCGGCGTTGCACCGAGCAATCGCGCTCGAACAGGTGCACGTAGTTGCCATGCGTGTCGCCGAAAATCTGGATTTCGATGTGGCGCGGGCGCTGTGCGTATTTCTCGATCAGCACGGCATCGTCGCCAAAGCTGTTGATGGCTTCGCGCTGGCAAGAGGCCAGTGCCGCGGCAAAGTCTTCGGAGGTGTCGACCGCGCGCATGCCTTTGCCGCCGCCGCCGGCACTGGCTTTGATCAGCACCGGGTAACCGATGCGATCAGCTTCGCGCTGCAACAGCGCCGGGTTTTGGTCACTGCCGTGGTAGCCGGGCACCAGCGGCACGCCGGCTTTTTCCATCAACCGCTTGGACTCGGCCTTCAGACCCATGGCTTTGATGGCTGGCGCCGGCGGGCCAATGAAGACCAGACCCGCGTCCGCACAGGCTTGCGCAAACTCTTCGTTCTCGCTCAAAAAACCATAGCCCGGATGGATCGCTTCAGCGCCCGTGGCTTTGGCTGCGGCGATGATGCGCTGCCAACGCAGATAGCTGTCTTTCGGTGCGCTGCCGCCGATGTGCACGGCTTCGTCGCAGGCCGTCACGTGTTTGGCATCGGCATCTGCGTCCGAATAAACCGCCACCGTTTTGATGGCCATGCGTCTGGCTGTGGCCGCGACGCGGCAGGCGATCTCACCGCGATTGGCGATCAGGATTTTTTTGAACATGAACATGGCGATAGACCGCTTTCTTTACGTGGCAGTCGGCGCAGCCAACCAGCTTGGTGGACGTTTTTGTAAAAAAGACTGCAGGCCTTCGCGGCCTTCGTCGCTGGCCCGAATGTCGGCAATGCGGCGCGCGGTGTCGGCGCGCAAGGCATCGTCGATCGGTGCGCCACTGACATCGCGCACCAGCAGCTTGCAAGCCCGCGACGCCAAGGGGCCGTTGGCCACCAGCGTCGTCACAATCTCCGCCACTTGGCTGTTCAGTTGCTCAGGCGAACACAGCGCATGCACGAGTCCGTGGCTGTGCGCTTCGGCGGCGCTGAAACGCTCAGCCGTCACCATGTAGCGGCGTGATGCCTGCGTGCCAAGGGCGCGCACCACGTACGGGCTGATGGTGGCGGGCAGCAAACCAAGGCGTGCTTCAGACAGGCAAAAGGTCACGTTATCGGAGGCCACCAGCACATCGCAAATAGCCGCCAGCCCCATGCCGCCGGCGTAGCAATCGCCTTGAACCCGGCCCACGATGGGCACCGGGCATTGGTCCAGCGTCCACAGCATGTCGGCGAGCTTTTGCGCATCAGCGCGGTTTTGCGCCCAGCTGTAATCGGCCATGGCGCGCATCCAGTTCAGGTCAGCGCCGGCGCAAAAAGCCTTGCCACGCGCACCCAACACAATGACGCGCAAATCAGGCGCAGCCGACAGCGCCGCAAAGGAGCTGGTCAACGCGGCGATCAGTTCCGCGTTGAAGGCGTTGCGCACATCAGGGCGGTTCAGCCAGACCTCGGCGACGTGGGCAGAAGGGCGAACAATTTCTAAAACAGCATTTTGAGTTGTCATGGTGCAGCCTTGTCTTTAATAACGCTTGGCGACTTCTTCAAGCATCACCTCGGTCGCGCCGCCGCCGATCGCCAGCACCCGTGCGTCGCGCCACAGGCGTTCAATCGCGGTTTCGCGGATGTAGCCCATGCCGCCGTGGAACTGCTGGCAGGTCTGCACCACTTCATTCACCAGCTCGCCGGTCAAGGCCTTCAGCATCGAGACTTCTTGCACGATGTCTTGGCCTTGCGTCACCGACCAAGCGCAGTGGTACATGAATTGGCGAGCAGCGCGCGTTTTCGCGTCCAGCATGGCGATGCGATGGCGAATGGTTTGTTGGTCCCACAGCGTGCCGCCAAAAGCTTGGCGCTGCTTGACGTGGTCCAGCGTCAACTGCAAGGCCCGTGTGCAGTGACCGACAGCCATCGCACCCAAGGCAATGCGCTCGGTCTGAAAGTTCTTCATCACCGAGTAAAAGCCCCGGTTTTCTTCGCCGAGCAAGTTGCCCACGGGAATGCGGCAGTTGTCCAAAATCAACTCGGCCGTGTCGGATGACATCCAGCCGGATTTTTTCAGCGCGCGGCCCACCGAGAAACCGGGCGTGCCTTTTTCGACGATGAACATCGACATGTCGCGGCGGCCGGGGCCTGTCTTGGCGGCGATGAAATACAAGTCCGCATGGACGCCATTGGTGATGAACATCTTGGTGCCGTTCAGCACCCACTCGTCGCCCTCACGCTGTGCCGAGGTGCGGATGCCCGCCACGTCTGAGCCAGCGCCGGGTTCGCTGATGCCGACTGCGGTGATCATCTCGCCAGCGGTGACGCGCGGCAAGTACTTGGCTTTTTGCTCGGCGCTGCCGGCGTGGTGCAAGTGCGGGCTGGCCATGTCGGTGTGGACCAGCACGGTGATGATGAAGCCGGCAAAAGTCGACTGCGACAGCGCTTCGGCAAACACCAGATTGGTCAGCGCGTCACCCTCACCGCCGCCGTAAGCCTCGTCGTACATCAGACCGAGCAAACCCGCCTGGCCCATGCGGCGCAGCACATCACGCGGCACCATGCCGGCGTCTTCCCACGCAGCGCCATGCGGCTCAACTTCGCGGGCGATGAATCGGGCGATCTGGTCGCGCAGCAGTTCGTGTTCAGGGCAGTCGTAAATTGTTTTCATGCGGATCTCCAGGTTGTTTTTTCTGATGTTGATGTTGAAGCTGCGTTGCATGCCTCACATGCGAAAGATGCCAAACTTGGGCTCGGGAATCGGCGCATTCAGCGACGCCGACAAACCCAAGGCCAGCACGCGGCGCGTGTCGGCCGGATCGATAACGCCGTCGTCCCACAAACGCGCGCTAGCGTAATAAGGACTGGACTGGTGCGCGAACTGGTCAAGCACCGGCTGCTTGAAGGCGGCTTCTTCTTCGGCGCTCCAACTGCCGCCGCGGCCTTCAATGCCATCTCGCTTGACGGTGGCCAACACGCCAGCCGCTTGCTCGCCCCCCATGACGCAGATGCGCGCGTTCGGCCACATCCACAAAAACCGAGGTGAAAACGCCCGGCCGCACATGCCGTAATTACCCGCGCCGTAGCTGCCGCCAATGATGACAGTGAACTTCGGCACGCTGGCCGTGGCCACCGCGGTGACCATCTTGGCACCGTGCCGCGCAATTCCTTCGTTTTCGTACTTGCGGCCGACCATGAAGCCGGTGATGTTCTGCAAAAACACCAGTGGAATTTTGCGTTGGCAGCACAGCTCAATGAAGTGCGCGCCTTTTTGCGCCGACTCGGAAAACAGCACGCCGTTGTTGGCGATGATGCCGACCGGCATGCCTTCAATGTGCGCAAAGCCGCAGACCAGCGTCGCGCCAAAACGCGCCTTGAATTCATGCAGCTCACTGCCATCGACGATGCGCGCAATCACCTCATGCACGTCATACGGTTTGCGGGTGTCCAGTGGAATCACGCCGTACAGCTCGGCCGGGTCATACAAAGGCGGCGCTGGTGTGCGCAGCGATTGCTCCACCCGCTTGCTGCGGTTCAGACTGGCCACGGCTTGTCGGGCCAGCGTCAGCGCGTGCGCATCGTTTTGCGCCAAGTGGTCGGCCACGCCTGACAATCGCGTGTGCACGTCGCCACCGCCCAGGTCTTCGGCCGAGACGATCTCGCCAATGGCGGCTTTGACCAGCGGCGGGCCACCCAGAAAAATCGTGCCCTGGTTTTTCACAATGATAGTTTCGTCGCTCATGGCGGGCACATAAGCGCCGCC
>CANFZL010000047.1 GCA_947451205.1 Comamonadaceae bacterium | reverse complement strand
CTTGGGGACTCAGTCGCAACTGCGTGTACAAAGCCAGCGGCACGTCGTTGAAGTTCTGCAAACCCTTGTCTACGCCACCCATGCGCGAACCACGCCCACCAGCCAGAATAAGTCCGGTAATTTCTGAAATATCAATCATGGGATCTGTCTTGTGAAGTTGTTATTGGTTGGTGTGATGGTTTCCCCGTCGGGCCGCCCCAAGGGGAAATGCGCCCCCTCGGGGGGGCAGCGCAGTACGCGAAGCGACAAGCGTGGGGGCCACTTAGCCACCGATGTAACTCATCTCAACCCGCCGTCCGGTGTCCGCTGGCGAAGCGTCTGCGGGCAGCGCTGCACGCATTTCGGAATACCGATCGGTGCGCGACTGCCAGATATGGCCGACTGCGCCGCCGATTTGCGCGTCTGAAAAGTCGCCGCGCAACAAGGCGCGCAAGTCTTGACCTTGACTGGCGAACAGGCACAAAAAAAGTTTGCCCTCGGTCGACAGTCGAGCACGGTTGCAGTCGCCGCAAAAAGCGTGCGTCACGCTGCTGATGACGCCGACTTCGCCGCCGCCATCCGCGTAGCGCCAGCGCTCGGCGGTTTCGCCGGCGTAGTTGGGGTTCACAGCCAGCAGCGGGAATTCGGTTTGCAAGCGTTCAATCACTTGGGCTGAGGGCAGCACTTCGTCCATGCGCCAGCCGTTGGTGGCACCGACGTCCATGTACTCGATGAACCGAAGCACCACACCGGAGTTGCGAAAGTGGCGCGCCATGGGCAAGATTTCGGCGTCATTGGTGCCACGCTTGACAACCATGTTGACCTTGATCGGCGTCAAGCCAACCCGCTGCGCCGCTTCGATGCCCTTGAGCACATCGGCGACCGGAAAATCGACATCGTTCATGCGCCTGAAAACCGCGTCGTCCAGCCCGTCGAGGCTGACGGTGACGCGCTGCAGTCCGGCGTCTTTCAGGCTTTGGGCTTTTTTTGCCAACAGTGAGGCATTGGTGGTCAGCGTGATGTCCAGCGGCTGACCGCTGGTCGTTGTGATCTTGGCCAACATCTCGATCAACACTTCGAGGTTTTTTCGCAGCAGTGGCTCGCCGCCGGTCAGGCGAATTTTTTCGACACCGTTGGCCACAAATATCCGCGCCAGACGCGCGATTTCCTCGAAGCTCAGTAGGGATGTTTGCGGCAGGAAGGCGTAATCCTTGTCGAAGACCTCGCGCGGCATGCAGTAGCTGCAACGAAAGTTGCAGCGGTCGGTCACGCTGATGCGCAAGTCGCGCAAGGGCCTGCCCAAAGTGTCCGCCAGCAAGCCGGTGGGCGTTGGGATGTGGGCCGGCACGTGAGGCACACGGCTGGCGTAGCGGATGTCCGCGATGGGGATGAATTTTTCTGGCATATGAGAGCTGAGGGCTGACCCTTGAATTTACCTCATCGCTAGGCCTAGCGACGGGAATAGGGGCCAAAACCTTGCAGCAGCGTTTGGGATTAATTTTTTACAAAGTGAAATGGGCGCACGTCCCGCTTGAAGGGCTGTAGCCGAGTTAGGATTCACTCAATGTTAGAGGCCGGATCGCTGGCAGCGCTGGAATCCGCCGTCAAATTGGCTCTCAATACAGCAATCATCAACCATATGAATAACAAACTGAATATTTCACCGCGTTACGCGTTGACCGAACTCACCCATTTCGTCACCGCATTGTTTCGCACCACCGGCATGGACGACAACAAAGCCGAGGCGATTGCCGACGCCTTGATCACCGCTGACAGCATGGGCCACAGCACCCACGGGCTGGCCTTGGCCGCTTGGTATCTGGAAGCGGTGAAAAGCGGCGTTATGGCCATCACGGGCGACATGCGCGTGGTCAACGACCGCGGTGCTTGCATCACTTGGGATGGTTTACGGCTGCCGGGATCTTGGTTGATCTCGCGTGCGATCGACACGGCTTTGGAGCGCATTGAACAGCACGGCGTGGTCACGGTGGCGATTGCCAACAGCCACCATACAGGGGCTCTCGCGGTCTACCTGCCGCGCCTGACGGAGCGTGGCTTGTTGGTACAACTGACTTGTTCGTCGCCGGCCGCAAGGGGCGTGGCGCCGTTTGGTGGCACCGAGCCACTTTTCTCGCCGAACCCGATAGCGGCCGGCATCCCGACGCATGGCGATCCGATCTTGCTGGACGTCAGTTCCTCCATCACCACGCTCAACAGTGCCCGTCAATTGGTGGCGCGTGGCGAGCGCTTTCCGGCGAAGTGGGCGATGGACGCTGACGGTCAACCCAGCGATGACCCGAATGCGGTGGTGAGCGGCGGCGGTTCGCTGTTGCCCGTCGGTGGTTTTGACCACGGCCACAAGGGTTACGGCATGGCTTTGCTGGTGGAGGCTTTGACGCAGGGTTTGTCTGGGCAGGGTCGTGCGGATCAGCCGAAGGGCACGCCTGTCAACATTTTTCTGCAGGTGACAGACCCGAGTGCATTTGCCGGGCTGGATGCTTTCACGCGCCAAACGCAATGGTTGGTAGATGCGTGCCACGCCAACAAGCCCTTGCCGAGTCGCGCCCCCGTGCGCTTGCCGGGTGAGTATGCGTTGGTGCGGCAGCGACAAACTGTCGTTGATGGCGTACCCGTAGCGGCTGGGGTGATGGACGCATTGCGACCTGCGGCACTGGCAGCGGGACTGGTTGTGCCGCAGCCGCTTTGATCAGACTTGATTTGAGTTAGCGGCCTTTGGCTTGGCGCCACACCGCGAAGTCGTCTTTCGACTTTTGCTCGGTCGGTGGATACAAGCCAATGGTGGCTCGGCCTTTGAGGACTTCTTCGGTGACGAAATCTTCAAATGCGGTCATCTCGACAGCGTCGTCGGCTACTTCATCAGCCAAGTGCGCGGGGATCACAAAGACACCTTCTTTGTCGCCGACGATCACGTCACCGGGGAATACGGCCACGTCACCGCAGCCAATCGGCACGTTGATGTCCAGCGCTTGATGCAGCGTTAAATTGGTCGGCGCTGACGGCCTCTGATGGTAGGTGGGGAAAGGCAGGGCGGCGATCTCTGGTGAGTCGCGAAAACCGCCGTCAGTGACAGCGCC
This sequence comes from Comamonadaceae bacterium, assembly GCA_947451205.1. Taxonomy (GTDB): domain Bacteria; phylum Pseudomonadota; class Gammaproteobacteria; order Burkholderiales; family Burkholderiaceae_C; genus Polaromonas. The sequence continues at coordinate 10,540 of CANFZL010000047.1, read as the reverse complement.
AGCGACGCCGCGGACCATCAGGCGCGTGATCAAGATCGAACCGGCTGAAGCGGCCCGTGCGTCTTTGCGGCTGTCAAAGACCATCACCGCGCCGGCCGGACATTGCTCGATCGCTACACGTTGCGGATGGTTGGGATTTTGGAACACGGTCATCGGGTTCAGGTCTTCACGGGCTGGAATGTAGCGCAGCGTGAAAGCCTCGCCGACCATGTTCGGCAGGTTGGCGTTGAGCGGGTGCACGTTCTGAATGAACTGGTTGCGCAGTCCGCGCTTGAAGAGTGCGCTGCACAAAGTGGCGGTGCTGACAGTTTTGAGTTTGTCGCGGGTGCTGTTGCTGAGAGCCATGTTGTGTCCTGTTGTCTATTGGTTTTAGCTTGGAGATCAGTAAATATCCGGCTCGCCGACGGGCGCGCCAAACGAGGTTTCGAGGTAGTCGAAGTCGCAACCTTGGTCGGCTTGCATGATGTGTTGGCTGAACATCCAGCCGTAACCGCGTGCAAAGCGTTTGGGTGGTTGCACCCACGCCGCTTTGCGCGCGGCCAGTTCTTCGTCGCTGACGTCGAGGTGAATGCTGCGGGCCGGTACATCGACGCTGATGAGGTCGCCCGTTTTGACGAGGGCCAATGTGCCGCCGATGTAGGACTCAGGCGAAACGTGCAATATACAGGCGCCGTAGCTGGTGCCGCTCATGCGGGCATCCGAGATGCGCAGCATGTCTTTCACGCCTTGCTTGACCAGCTTGGTGGGGATCGGCAACATGCCCCATTCCGGCATGCCCGGGCCGCCTTGGGGTCCGGCGTTGCGCAAGATCATGATGTGGTCTGCCGTGACGTCGAGGTCCGGGTCGTCAATGGCTTTTTTCATGCTCGGGTAGTCGTCAAACACCAGCGCCGGGCCGGTGTGTTTGAAGAGGTGTGGCGCGCAGGCGCTGGGCTTGATGACGCAGCCATCGGGCGCGAGGTTGCCCTTGAGCACAGCCAGCGCGCCTTCGGCATAAATCGGGTTAGACAGCGGCCGGATGACGTCTTCGTTATAGACCTCAGCGCCTTCTAAGTTTGCGCCGACGGTTTGGCCGGTGACGGTCATGGCGTCAAGCTGCAAATGCTCTCTGAGCACGTTCATCATGGCGCGCATGCCGCCCGCGAAATAGAAGTCGGCCATCAAGTAGGTGTCGCCACTCGGCCGGATGTTGGCGATCACGGGCACCTTGCGGCTGGCCGCGTCAAAGTCGTCTAAGCCCACAGCGCAGTGCTCACCGGCGCGGCGCGACATCGCCACCAAATGGATGATGGCGTTGGTCGAGCAGCCCATGGCCATGGCCACGGTGATGGCGTTCTCAAACGACGCACGGCTGAGCAGTTTGGCTGGTGTCAGGTCTTCCCAAACCATGTCGACTATGCGCCGACCGCAATCGGCCGCCATGCGCACGTGGTTGGAGTCGGTCGCCGGAATCGACGAGGCACCCGGCAGCGTGAAGCCGCACGCCTCGGCAATGCCGGTCATGGTGCTGGCGGTGCCCATCGTCATGCAGTGGCCGTGGCTGCGGGCGATGCCGCCTTCAACTTCAATCCATTGCTTGGCCGTGATTTTGCCGGCGCGTCTTTCATCCCAGTATTTCCAGGTGTCTGAACCGGAACCCAGCACTTGCCCTTTCCAGTTGCCGCTTTGCATCGGGCCGGCGGGCATGTAAATGAAGGGGTAACCGGCGCTGAGCGCACCCATGATCAGGCCCGGCGTGGTCTTGTCACAGCCGCCCATCAGCACTGCGCCGTCGATCGGGTGGCTACGCAGCAGCTCCTCGGTCTCAATCGCCAGCAGGTTGCGGTAAAACATGGTGGTCGGCTTGACGATAGCCTCGGACAGCGAAATCGCGGGCAGCTCAATGGGGAAACCACCGGCTTGCAAGATGCCGCGCTTGACGTCTTCGACGCGTTGCTTGAAATGACCATGGCAAGTGCCAATGTCGCTCCAAGTGTTGATGATCGCGATCATGGGTTTGCCAACCCAGTCTTCCGGGCCGTAGCCGAGTTGCATCACGCGTGAACGGTGGCCAAAAGAACGCACATCGTCAGGTGCCATCCAGCGCGCGCTGCGCAGTTCTTCGTAAGTTTTTTTTGTCATGGGAGTGGCTTTGAGTTGTGGTTTATTCAGGTTGAAACAGGCAGCGCCACTTTGAGTTTGGCAGCCCATTCAGCCAGACCCTGCCACGTCTGCGGGTCATACGCAAGACCTTGGCGCTGCGCTTTTTCGATGCCGACAGCGGCTTGGTCGCCCGGCAAACGCACGGGCTTGTCGGCTTCAATCGGTTTGTTCGTCCGGCAGCGCTCAGACAGGTGATCCATCTGCTCGGTGAATGCGTCGCGGCCAGCGAACAGTTCGGGGTCTATCACCTGCAAAAACACATTGCCGCCCCAACGCTTGGGCGCGTCCTTGCGGCCGTGGCCTGACAGACCCTGCGACAGCGCCTCAATGCCGAGCGCCAGACCAAAGCCCTTGTGGCCGTATTCTTGACCCCCCAGCAGTTGCAACGAACCACGCGGCTGCTGGTTTTCCAGCACCGCAGGGTCACGCGTGGGCGTGCCTTGTGCGTCCAGCAACCACGGGTGCTCGAACTGCTGGCCGGCCGCAAATGTCTGCCGCGTCATGGAGGTGGTGGTGATGGACGCGCAGAGGTCAATCAGCACCGGATTTTGCGCGCCGGGATACCCCATCGCCATCGGATTCGGCGTGAACAAAGCCTCGCATCCGCCATAAGGCGCGACACGCGCGCCAGCCGGATCTGAGTTTGAAATTTGCGCGATCAAACCGCGGTCGGCGGCTTGCTTGACCAACGCGGCTAGGCAACCGATGTGATGGCTTTTGCGGATGGCATAGGCGGCCAGCCCGTGCTTTTGAGCGCGCGGTATAGCTTCTTCAATGGCCTTGTTGACCAGCCACAGGCCGGGCAAATAACCACCGTCCCAGACCACGCTGATGCCGTTGTCCTTGATGACCTCCGGCTCGCCGCTGAGCGTCATGCCGCCTTTTTCAATGTCAGCTAAATACAGGCTTGCCATGGCCAAGCCATGGGTGCGGCGACCCATCGCGTCCGTCAGCACCAAAAACCGGCCCAGTGTTTTCGCTTTGTCTTCGTCCATCCCGACTTGGATGAACAGGGCGGCTGCAAACTGTTCAAGTGCTGATGTCCGGTGAAAGCCTTTCGCGCTCATCGGTGCATCACTCATCACTGAATTCTGCATCTCAGTCGGTGCCTTCAAGCTGTGTACCCGCTCGCTTGATCACATTGGCCCAGCGGATTCTGTCCTTGACGATGAACTCCGTTGTTTGTAGTGGCGTTGAGGTCATAACCTCTGCGCCGGCTTCCAGCAAGCGGGCACGCATTTCGGGTGAACGGATGATGCGGATCATCTCGGTGTTCAGGCGCTCAATGGCTTGACGCGGCATTTTTGACGATGCGGTGACGCCCTGATAAGTGCCGGACTCAAAGTTTTTTACCCCTTGTTCGGCGATGGTTGGGATCTGGCTGACAAGTGGCATACGCGTCGCCCTTGAAATACCGATGACCTTGAGCCTGCCGCCTTGCACCAAGGGCAGCGTGGCCAACATGCCATTCAGAACGACTTGGGTGGTGCCTGCAGCGGTGTCATTCAGCGACTGCGCGCCACCGCGGTACGGCACGTGTTGCCATTTCATACCGGTTTCTAAAGCGATCTCGACCATGCCGAGGTGATTCGGTGTACCCGTTCCGGACGACGCGACATTGATCTTGCTGGTTTGCGACAGCGCTACCAGTTCCTTGAGGTTGTTGGCAGCCACTCCCGGATGCGCCACCAGCAAGTGCGGCGAATAAGCCAGCATGGCCACGCCTTGCAAGTCACTGGGTTTGAACGGCAGGTCTTTGGTGACCAATGGGCTGATGGCCAGTGAGCCCAGGTCAGTCAGCAACACGGTGTGGTTGTCGGTGGCATTCGCAACATAAGCGGCGCCAATGTTGCCGGCTGCACCCGTGCGGTTGTCGATCAGCACGGGCACACCCAGCGCATCGCTTAAAGGCTTGCTCATCAGGCGCGCGATCACGTCGGAGGTGCCACCCGCTGCAAACGGCACGACGATGCGTAAAGGCTGGGTCGGCCAGCTGGCCGCGTGGACGGACAGGCTCAAACCGCCTAAAGCGCCCAAAGCGAGCAGGGCTGAAGAATTCAAAAAAAGGCGGCGGATGTTCATGGTGTCGAGTCTTTAGTCGGCGGTCAATTTGTTGTCGATGATGATGCGGGCGTAGCGTTTGCGGTCGGTCGCGATGAGCTGTGCAAAATCGGCGGATGTGCCGCCTTTGGCAATGGCGCCTTGAGCAAGCAATTGCTGCTGAATCTCTGGCATCGCAACGGCCTGCTGCAGGCTTCTCGAGACCTTCTCGACGATCTCTTTGGGTGTGCCGGTTGGCGCTAACAAGCCAATCCACGAACCCGACTCAGCGCCGGTGACGCCGCTTTCCTCCAAGGTTGGGACGTCAGGCATGGCCGACACACGGTTCTTGCTAGTGATGGCCAGCGCTTTGAGTTTGCCGGCCTTGATGAAGCCTGAGGTTTCCAGCACCGACGCAAAAATCATGTCGACGTTGCCGGACATCAGATCGGTCATGGCCGCACCGCCCCCTTTGTAGGGAATGTGCAGAATTTTGGTGTTGGTGGCTATCTTGAAGGTCTCGGCCGACAGGTGCGGAGAGCCACCGTTGCCGGAGCTGGCGTAGGTCAATTTTTCAGGCTGGGCCTTGGCCATGTCGACCAATTCCTTGACGTTTTTGACCGGCAGTGACGCTGTGACGGCAAGCACAAAGGGCAGTTCTGCGAACTGACCCAGCGGCACAAAAGCAGTGTCCGGGTTGTAGCTGAGTTTTTTGTAGAGCGTTGGGTTGATCGACTGCGTGCCGACATTGCCTGTTAGCAGGGTGTAGCCGTCAGGCTTGGCGCGTGAAACAGCGTCCAGACCGACGTTGCCGCCCGCGCCTCCTTTGTTGTCGATCAGCACCGGTTGGCCCCAGAGGATGGACAAGCGCTGCGCCAGAATGCGCGCACCGATGTCTGTTCCGCCGCCCGCCGCAAACGGCACGACGATGGTCACCGGTTTGCTTGGCCAAGCTGTTTGGGCTTGCGCGTTGAGGGTGCATGCACCGATGAACAACCAGGGCAAGGCTTGAAGGATCAGTCGCTTACGGGGGGTGAAGGGGCTGGTTTTTAACATGCTTTGTCTCCTGCTGAAAGCTTTGATTTCCTGAATCGCAGACCGGGTTTTGGCTGGATGCCTGTTGTTGTTTTGAGTTGCTTGCATCAAATTAAAGCACTAATATATTAGTGCGTCAATGCTATGATTTTCAAAAATAACCGCCTTCAAAGGACATTCTCGAGGGCACTTTCAAGGAATCTATGAATGGCTTGGAAAAATTGCCGTTGTTGAAGCTAGACCGGACTCGGCAGTCTGCGCCGCAGGTGTTTGAAGTGCTGCGGGAGTCGATTGTTTCGGTTCTGCTTGAGCCGGGAACCGTGTTGCAGCGGGCAGAATTGGCCGAGCACTTCGGCATCAGTCAGACGCCTATTCGCGATGCCTTGATTCGTTTGGGCGAAGAGCATCTGGTGGATATATTTCCGCAGCATGCGACCGTCGTCAGCCGGATTGATTTGTCGGCTGCGCTGGAAGCGCATTTTCTGCGGCGCTCCATTGAGGTCGAAATTCTCAAAACGCTGTGTGACCTGCAAGACCCCGAACACACTGCCTTAGTGCAGCGTTTGAAATTCCACCTTGGCGTGCAGGAGTCTGCATTGAAGCCGCTTGATGTTCATCGGTTGGCTGCGGCTGATGTGGCTTTTCACAAAGAGATGTACGACGCCGCGCAGGTTAGCTCATTGTGGAGTTTGGTGCGCAAGCAAAGTGGTCACGTTGACCGCTTGCGCCACCTGAATCTACCGGCCAAAGGCAAGGCGCAGGCGATTGTGCAAGATCATCAGGACATTTTGGATGCGCTGGAGCAGCGAGACGCCGCGTTGGCCGAAGCCGCTTTGCGGCGGCACCTCGCTGGCACGTTGTCATTTGTGAACGACATGAAAAATCGCTTTCCGAGTTGGATCGCTTGATCTGCGGTGAAATGAAGCGTCTTGATTCAGTACACTTACCGTCAAACTAAAAGTGTGTTTCTGTCAGCTCATTTCATTTGATTGAAAGTTTTTATGTTTCCCAAAAATGCTTGGTATGTGGCGGCAACTGCCGACGAACTGAATGCGAAACCCTTGGGTCGCATGATTTGTGGCGAGCGCATCGTGTTTTTTCGTGGGCTTGAGAATCGTGTGGCGGCGTTGGAAGATTTTTGCCCGCATCGGGGTGCGCCCCTGTCGCTTGGATTTGTCAAAGAGGGCCGATTGGTTTGCGGCTACCACGGCTTGGAAATGGGTTGCGAGGGCAAGACCTTGGGGATGCCGGGGCAGCGCGTGCAAGGCTTTCCGGCGATTCGCAGTTACCCCGTCGAGGAGCGTTATGGTTTTATCTGGGTTTGGCCGGGCGAGGCTGGTCTGGCTGATACCAACACCATCCCGGTGCAAGACTGGTATGGCAACCCGGAGTGGGCTTTTGGTGGTGGTCTGTACCACATCAACTGCGATTACCGGCTGATGGTCGACAACCTGATGGACCTGACGCATGAGACTTACGTGCACGCCAATAGCATTGGCCAGAGGGAGATCGACGAGACGCCATGTAAAACTGCGGTTGACGGAGACCGTGTGGTGACGAGCCGGTTCATGTCTTCGGTGGAGCCGCCGCCGTTTTGGCAGCTCGCCTTGCGCGGCAATCACTTGGCTGACGATGTCTTGGTCGATCGCTGGCAAGTGTGCCGCTTTAGCCCGCCCAGCAACGTGATGATCGAGGTGGGCGTGGCGCATTTGGGGCATGACGGCTACAACGCGCCGGACGAACACAAGGTTTCCAGCATCGTCACCGACTTCATCACCCCCGAGACCGAAACATCGATTTGGTATTTCTGGGGCATGGCGCGCAAGTTCAAGCCGGATGACGAGGCATTGACGGCAGCGATTCGTGAAGGTCAGGCAAAAATCTTCAGCGAAGACTTGGAAATGCTGGAGCGGCAGCAGAAAAATTTGACCCTGTGGCCGCAGCGCAAACTGCTCAAGCTGAATATTGACACGGGCGGTATTCAATCCCGCAAGGTCATTGACCGTTGGCTGGTGGCAGAAGGCCAAACCCCTGAAACGAACGCCTGAGGAAACCACCGTGCTGAATGCTACTTTGACCGTTCGGGTCGCTCATAAAAACACCGAAGCTCTGGATATTGACAGTTTTGATCTGGTTGCTGCAGATGGCCAGTCGTTGCCGAACTTTTCTGCCGGATCGCATGTGGATGTGCATTTGCCGGGCGGTCTGGTTCGGCAGTACTCGCTGTTCAACAACCCGGGTGAAAACCACCGCTATCGAATTGCGGTGTTGAAAGACGCCAATTCGCGCGGTGGCTCCAAAGTCATGCACGAGCAGGTCAAGGTCGGAGACACCTTGCAAATCAGCTCGCCTAAAAACCACTTCATGCTGGCGCATGAGGCCAAGCGGCATCTGTTGCTGGCGGGCGGTATTGGGGTGACGCCACTTTTGTGCATGGCGGAGCGGTTGTCCAGCATGGGTGCTAATTTTGAGATGCATTACTGCACGCGTTCTGCCGATCGCACGGCATTTCGACAGCGCATGGCGGAGTCCGGTCTGGCGGCCAAAGTCGCGCTTCACTTTGACGATGCCGAGCCCGCGCAAAAGCTGGACATGGCCGCGTTGTTGGCGCGCCCAGAGGCTGACGTTCACCTGTATGTGTGCGGTCCCAAAGGCTTTATGAACGCTGTTTTGGAGACGGCGCGTAGCAGCGGTTGGAGCGAAGCACAGCTGCACGCTGAGTTTTTCAGTGCAGACGTTTCGCCCATGGCGACAGACGAAAGCTTTGAAATTCAGGTGTCAAGCTCAGGTCTGATCGTCACCGTTGACAAAGACCAAACGATTTTGCAAGCGCTGTTGGCGGCGGGCGTGCAGGTTTTCAGTTCTTGCGAACAGGGTGTGTGCGGGACCTGTCTGACGCGCGTGATTGATGGTGTCCCAGACCATCGGGACATGTATTTGACGGACGAAGAGAAGGCCACCAACGACCAGTTTTTGCCCTGCTGTTCGCGTTCAAAATCAGCACGTTTGGTGTTGGATATTTAGTTTGTCGACGATTAAATCCACTGCCGACTACGACATTTTGGAATTAGATCTTCACGATCAATTCGGCCATCTAATTCGACGCGCGCAGCAAATCTCGGTGTCCATGTTTCGTGAAACCATGCAACTGGACATCACGCCGACGCAATATGCCGTGCTTCGCATGTTGCAAGAAGTTCCCGGCGTTGATCAGCTGACTTTGGCCGGCTTGGTGGCACTGGACAAGTCGACCACAGCCGACATCTCGGTCAGGCTGGAAGCCAAGGGTTGGGTACGGCGCGAGGTCTTGCCGCGTGGTCGACGTAGCTTGACGCTGACGACAGAAGGTGAAGATGTCTTGACAAGCATGGCTCCCTCGGTGTGCGAACTGCGCGACAAGATGCTGTCCAAGCTTTCGCCAGAGGAAAACATCGAATTCAGCCGCTTGCTTAAAAAGTTCGTCCACTTGAACAACGAATTCAGTCGAGCGCCACTGCAAGTTTTCAAAGCCGCCTGAATTCAGGACGTTAAAAAGCCCGCATCAAGCGGGCTTTTTAACGGATCAATGAGCGCTGGAAATCAGCCGTGGAACTTCATCATCAGCGGCACGATCAAGAGAGCCACGATGTTGATGATCTTGATCAGCGGATTGATGGCGGGGCCGGCGGTGTCTTTGTAGGGGTCGCCCACGGTGTCGCCGGTGACGGCGGCTTTGTGCGTCTCGGAGCCTTTGCCACCGTGGTGGCCGTCTTCGATGTATTTCTTGGCGTTGTCCCAAGCGCCACCGCCGGTGCACATCGAGATCGCCAGAAACAGTCCGGTGACGATGGTGCCCATCAGCAGGCCACCCAGCGCAGCAGGGCCGAGCAGCAGCCCGACCAGAATTGGCACGACGACGGGCAACAGCGACGGGATCATCATTTCCTTGATCGCGGCTTTGGTCAGCATGTCGACGCAGGTGTCGTACTCGGGCTTGCCGGTGCCTTCCATGATGCCCTTGATATCGCGGAACTGACGCCGCACTTCGACCACCACCGCACCGGCGGCGCGGCCCACGGCTTCCATCGCCATGGCACCGAACAGGTAGGGAATCAGGCCGCCAATGAAGAGGCCGATGATGACCATCGGGTTGCTTAAGTCAAAGGTGATGGCTTTGCCGTAGGCTTCGAGTTTGTGCGTGTAGTCAGCAAACAGCACCAGCGCGGCTAAGCCGGCTGAGCCGATGGCATAGCCTTTGGTCACGGCTTTGGTGGTGTTGCCGACAGCGTCCAGCGGGTCGGTCACGGCGCGCACGCTGGCCGGCATGTCAGCCATTTCAGCGATACCTCCGGCGTTGTCGGTGATCGGGCCGTAGGCGTCTAGCGCCACCACAATGCCAGCCATGCTGAGCATCGAGGTCGCGGCAATCGCAATGCCGTAGAGCCCGGCCAGTTGGTAGGACAGCCAGATAGCGATACAGACACACACCACCGGCCAAGCGGTCGAGCGCATGGACACGCCGAGGCCAGCAATGATGTTGGTGCCATGCCCCGTGGTTGACGACTGGGCAATGTGTTTGACCGGTGGGTACTGCGTGCCGGTGTAGTACTCGGTGATCCAGACCAGCGCACCGGTCAACACTAAGCCGACTGTGCAGGCGCCGAACAAGGCCATTTGGCTGCCAACGGCCTTGATGGCGTTGTCAGGCATCAGCCAAGTGGTGACGAAGTAAAAGGCGATCAGCGACAAGCTGCCGGCGACGGCCAAGCCTTTGTACAGCGCTGGCATGACGTTGGTCATACCGGGCGTGGCTTTGACGAAGAAGCAGCCGATGATGGACGCGATGATGGACACCGCACCCAGCGCCAGCGGATACACCACGGCGGCGGTGCCAGCGCCCGTCACCATCAGGGCGCCCAGCACCATGGTGGCAATCAGCGTCACAGCGTAGGTTTCAAACAAGTCGGCGGCCATGCCTGCGCAGTCGCCGACGTTGTCGCCGACGTTGTCGGCAATCACGGCTGGGTTGCGCGGGTCGTCTTCCGGAATACCGGCTTCGACCTTGCCGACCAAGTCCGCACCGACATCAGCGCCCTTGGTGAAAATGCCGCCACCGAGCCGCGCAAAAATCGAGATCAGCGACGAACCGAAAGCAAAACCGATCAACGGGTTCAACATGTTGGCCAGATTCGACATCGGTGTGTAGTTGCCGTTGCCGACCAAAAACCAGTAAAAACCGGTGACACCCAGCAGCCCGAGTCCGACCACCAGCATGCCGGTGATGGCACCGCCGCGAAAGGCGACGTCGAGGGCGGGGCCAATCCCGCGCGTGGCCGCTTGGGCG